>JAYEKR010000178.1:0-13178 GCA_034661115.1 Thermodesulfobacteriota bacterium
ACGGAACGTTGAACGTGGAAATTGGAAGTTTGGCCTTTATGCTTTTGTACTGTTGACGAACGCATTCAATTTTGGCCCGAGTTTTTCAACTATTGCTTTGTATTCTATTGCTCTTGACTCAGATAAAACGTTTCTTCTGATGAGTTTTCGCAACCATGATTTGGTTTCTTCAAGTGAACGGCTACTATAGATAAAACTTTTTCCTGTCTCCCCAATTTCTAATTTCCAATTTCCAATTTCAAGCCGTAAACGGCTACCTAAGGGGAATAGGCCTTTCGCAGCAAGCTGCGGGGAATTAAACCCTAAGAGACGATTAAGTCAGGAAGAAGCAGCGCGGATATTAGGTAATATGATTTCGGTTTGCACTCAACGATCATTGTGCTAAGATAAAATCATGGGTGATGATTCTATTTTCGGTCTGGTGATCCTTGCTGTTTTATTCTTTGTCCTCCCCGGGGTCCTTAAGTTCCTGGCAGGGTTTACCCTGAGGGCCAAAGGGGGCGATATCAGGCCATTAAACACGGAAACAGAGCCGGAAAAAGGTTTTCCGGACAACGGGGTCCCCGGTCATGGAACCCCTGATCCGGGCTTCCCGGGGCATAATATTTCAGATTGGACGATCCAGGGTCGTAACATCCCGGGCCAAAACATCAATGCCACCATGCCTCAAAAAGGGACCGAGGTCTCAAACCGGCCCATCAAGCCAAGATGGTTTTAAAAAACACCCGGACAAATCCAGGCATGCGCTTTGTCTTTGGCTTTATCATCATAGGGCTGTCCATCTATGTGTTCTATATCGGCATGGCAAAAAAAAATACACCTGCGCTTCTGGCCTCCCCCCAACCCATATCCCCGGGGACATACCAGGGGGAGATCATCCGGACAGACACCTTCGAGGTGAGTCTCCCCAAACACATGGACTACCGGCTGAGCGAAAAGGGCATGGAAATCTACTCAATGGAACAAAAGACCCGGGGAAAGATTGAATGCTTAACAGGTCTGCCAAAAGAAAAACAATGGAGGACATCTCTCGAGAGACCAACTGCAAGGTTCTTTCTCGGCAATACAGGGAATATGGAGCCCTTTGATCTCATGATAAAAATCCTCAGGCACCGATGGAACCCCTCCCTCATGGGGATCAAGTCAAGGCTTATCCCACCCTGGATGAAGGGCGATCCAGAGGGAAAAATCCTGGTGCCTGAAGGCTCCAGGATCATTATCTTTTATACAAAGAGACAAGCCCTCGGCCTGAAATTCGGCAAGGAATTCCTGGCGGTCTCCTCCACCACAGGACAGATGGACGCCCCATTCGTCGCCGCATTTATCCAGTCCATCAACATTCTTTAACCGGCCTCTTTAAAGGGTACAACCAGAAACGGGCAGGCCGGCTGTCTGAGAAACCTTTCCACATAATCACTCCGGAACGAGGCAAGGGTACCCTTGGATGATTCGTGTCCAAGGATTACGAGCTCAATACTCATCTCTTCTACAACCTGGTTGATCACCTCCAGTGGTGCCCCTTTACGTATAATACGCATGGATGAATCCACCTCTCCGATCACCTCGCTGCAGACCGCATACATCTTATCCCTGGCAGACCGGGTCACGTCATTCTCCAGGCGATCTGTATTTATATGCGGAACATAAAACCCGGCTGCACCCCGGATATCTGTCACGGCATGGAGAAAATACAATTCAGCATTAATCCACCCTGCAAGCTGGTGGGCGTATTCCACCATGTAATAGCTATTTTTGCCCAAATCAAGGTAGCACAGCACCTTTTCAGGCCTTTCCACTGTTATCTTTTTCATGTAGCACCTCCTGAATACGTATTATTCGTGAACTCATTTCATCTCTTCGCGCTTTCTCCATTCCAATTTCAATGTTCCAGCGTGAACGCTTCCGATATCTCTTGATGATCAAACGCGGAATCAATCACATCCTTTAGTTCCCTCAAGTGAAAGGGCTTGGCGACAAAGGCGCTCGCCCCCAGGTCCAATGCCCGCTTTCGTGCCGCGTCCACCCCGTATCCGGTAATCAGAATAACCGGGATATCCAGATATGTCTTTCTTATCTCAGACATAAGGGCAAGACCATCCATGCGGGGCATATGTATATCACTCACAACAATATCGACCGGGGTCTGCCTGAGGCAATCAAGGGCATCATACCCATCCCTGGCGGTCTGCACACCATACCCGAACATACTTAAAAAATCCGCAATGACCTGTGAAAGATCGTCAGAGTCATCAACAACCAGCACTTTTTTTTCATTGTTCATTAGTCAAACCACCCTCTCTTGTAATATCAGATAGCTCTTTATCCTTGATAGACCAAGATTTATCAGTATCTGTCCTTGAAAAGTTTGCAAGCCTTTCCATGACTTCCTTGATCTTGAAGATCTGATCCTCCATAACCCCCAGGGTATCTTTGATCTTACCCACTTTGGTGACCTCAGGACAGAGCTGGAGGATCTCTATATTGCCGAGGATTATATTGAGGGGCGTATTTATCTTGTCAGACAGGGTCACGGTCGTCCTTGATATAGCGGTTGTCTCCTGGACACGTCTCTGCTCTGCGCCGAAACGCTGCATATTCAGCGCCCTTTTTACACGCAAAAGGAGTTCCTGCTCATCACAGGGCTTCAGCAGATAATCATACACCCCCATCCTCAAGGCATTGACCGCTGTCTTGATGGAACCGTAACCGGTGATCACGATCACCATGGTCCTCGGAGAGATCACCTTGACTTTTTCCAGGAGATCCAGACCGTCCATGTCCTCCATAACCAGATCGGTAAGGACCAGATGATACCTCTTCTGATAAAGACTTTCCAGTGCGGACTCTGCATTTGATACACTGTCCACACAATAGCCATTGGTCCGCAGGATATTCACAAGGGAATACCTTACGATTTCCTCATCATCAACTACCAGAATCCGCTTTTTGCCTGTTTCTTTCTGCACTGTTTGTCTATTCACCTATCCTTTTTTGCACTATACCCTGCAATTCAGCTATGCGAAAGGGTTTTCTGATAAAACTAGCACCTGTATCCTCAAAAAAACTCTTCACCTGTTGATCATAAATATCCCCTGTTATAAACAAAAAACGCGTCTTGAGATCAGGACATATCCGGATGGATTCACGGTACAGATCCATCCCGTCCATCTCCGGCATCCTGAGATCAGAGATGATAAGTTCCCAGTCCTGTTCCTTCATATGCTCGTATGCCTTCTGACCATTAGAAAACGACCATATCTGATATTGTTCACCAAGGGCATCCTCCATAAGGCCAAGAAGATCCTCCTCGTCCTCAACCACCATGATCCGACTGCGGTAACTCTTCGTGGCATCCTTCGGCCGGGACATTGCCTTGATCCTGTGACCAGGCAGATTCTGCGACCGATCCACCAGGGCCTGAGGCAGAACAATCCTTGCAATGCATCCCTTTCCTGTATTTTCAAGGGAGATATCCCCCCTGTTATCATGGATTATGCCGTAACATATACTGAGCCCGAGCCCTGTTCCTTTATCCACGGATTTTGTTGTAAAAAATGGATCAAAAATCCTGAAAAGGATATCCTCGTCAATACCCGGGCCCGTATCCTCGACCTCCACATAAACCTTTTTCCCCAGGAGAAAAGACCGTATGGTAATGTTCCCATTGTTTCCTTCAAGTGCGTCGATAGAATTATTGACGAGGTTCACAATGACCTGCTCAATCTGATTCATATCCGCACGCACCACAAGGGGTTTTGCCGGGGACTCGTATATGACCCGAATACCACGTTTCTTTATTGTGGGACGGTAAAGGTTTACAGTGCTCTCAATAACCTCACGGACATCAAACACATCCCTGTCCGGTGGCAGATCCCTTGAAAAGGAGAGCAGAGAACTGACAATCTTTTTCGCAGCATCTGCTGAGGAAATAATGGTGGCGAAACGCTCCTTGTCCCTGACGCCCATCCCGGCCTTGTCAACCAGATCGGCAAACCCGAGGATTGGGGTAAGTTTGTTGTTTATCTCGTGTGCGATCCCTGAGGTCAGGAGCCCCAGCGAGGTGAGTTTCTCGGTCTGCATGGTCTTCTGCTCGATACGTCTTTTCAGGGTAATATCCCTCATCATGATCATGTGCTGACCATCACAAAGGCCTTTGACAAAACAATGGACCAGCAAGGGCCTTCTGCCACAAAAAGAAACCTTCATTTCAAAGGATTCGCCCTGGCCTTCGGCCAGTTCAGAGAGTTTTTCCATGACAAGGGCGAGAGATCCAGGGTCAAAGACATCGGCGATCTCACAGGGATCATTCTCCAGGACACGGTCAAAGGCCTGATTGACAAAGACCACCATGTCTTTTTTCACGAGAAGGATCATCTCTTCGGTGGAATCCACAACCGCCTTGTATCTGGCGGACATATCCCTCAGGCTGAGGGCTGTGGTTTTCGCGTGTTCTTCAACCTGCAGATATTCCTTTTTGAACAAATCATAAACGCTGGAAAGACTCAACATCTGGCCCACAAGGAGCCCCATAAGTTCATACATCCGTATATCCTGAACACGGAAAAAACCCTTTTGAGAATGAGAGAGATTAAGTACACCTATGACCATATCCCTTTCCAGGACAGGGACACACAGCATAGAGCCAATGGACACCCGTGTATCCTTTCTACGTTCAAAAAACTCGCAGTCCATTGTATCCGAAACAAGCACCGGCTCTCCTGAGAGTGCACATCGGCCGGCCACACCCTCACCCTCCCGGATACGCACCTCGTGGTTCATGTCACCCCCATAGCCCCCGGCAGCGGCCTTTAATACAAGGTCCTGCCCCTCCTTCATAAAGATAGAGGCATTCTTACACCTGGACCTTTCTATCAGGACATTGACAATATAGGCATAAAATGCCTCTTCTGGCGAACCGCTCTTTACATACTCAGAAAGCTGGAAAATCCCGGAAAAAATCCCGATCGTATCCTCATAAAAAGAGGTCGCCTGTTTCAAGAGATCCAGTAAAAGCTCTTCCCTTCCGGACGTCTCATCCAAGGCATTGTAACCAGACAACCGATCCATATTTCCCACCTATGCAACTCCAGCCAAATCCCTGGCAAGGATCTTTATCCTATGATACCTGTGTTCCATATTATCCACAAGCCTTTTATTGTCCGTGCCCAAAAGACAGAAGACCTTATCATACAGGGCATTGTCCCTGCACAGGTACTGGTGTGCTATCTGGTCCGCAACCCATACCACGGCAGAGAGATAATCTGCCGGCTGGTGGTGATTCCGGATAATCCCGCAGATCTGCTCCGGGAAATCCCATCTCTGCGCAACCATGTATCCCAGTTCCGCATGATCCAGCAAAAAGAGGTCCCTCTCCTGTTCTATTGCAGGCAACTCACCATGATCCCCGAACAGGGGAAGATAGGCCTCCGGTCTCAGGGCAACAAGAATCAACCGCCCGAGATCGTGCAGAAGCCCGCCTGAAAAAAGCCAGTTTTCTTCATCTCTGCCTTTCCCTGCCCCGGAGGCAAGCATTGCAACCTCATATGAATGGGTCCACAATTCTCTGGCAACACTGTTAAGGGCACCCAGAGAACGCATAACAGTCATGGACAGGGTGATACACTTCACCATCCCGATCCCAATGGAAAGGATACTGTCATGAAGCCCGACACCCTTACTAGTCCGCCGGTAAAAGGCCGAGTTCGCAAGCTGGATTACCTTGGCAGCCATGGCAGGATCCCTCTCTATAACCCCCTCCACATCACAGATATCCACCTCTTTATCTTCAAGCAAATGAAATATTTTCATCCTGCTGGCCTCAAGGGTCGGCAGGGAATCCATGTCCATCCATGAAGGTATGGCTGTCCCCTCGCATAACATGGGCATTATAACGGACATACGGACCCAGAACTTTAATCCACTTTTACGACCTCACAACCATATCTTTTTGTTTGAGTCTCTTTGCCCCGTCTTTCTCCACAAAAAGCTTCTTCCCGCTGGAGGGATCTGTCTCTGTATAGTACATCACACAGGAGAGGGTCGAGGGCAGAGGGGTAAAAATCTGTACCTGTTCCGGGGTGGTCTTCAGGTGGGTATGCGCAAAAGACCTGAGGCGTCTCATATCTTCCAAGGTGCATCCCGGATGTGCCGCGATCAGGTAATAGGTCAAAAACTGTTTCTTTGCATCCAGACGGGTGAATCTATAAAAGAGATCCTTGAATGCGATCAGGTCATCTTTCCCGGGTTTGCCCATATATCTCAAGACCCTGTCTTCTGTATGCTCCGGCGCGATCTTCATCTGCCCGGACACGTGATATCTGACAAGCTCTTTCAAATAACGTTGTCCATGTCTTTTATCCGCCATTACCATGTCATAGCGGATACCCGAGGCCACAAACACCTTCCTTATGCCAGGAAGCTCCCTAAGGCTTTTCAGCAGATGTATCTGCGCACTGTGGTCGACCCTGAGCCCCTCGCACACCGTGGGATAGAGACAACGTCTTGACCTGCATCCGCCATTGAGGCCCTTTTGTCTGCACTCAATATTGTACATATTGGCCGTGGGCCCTCCGACATCCGATATAATGCCCTTGAATCCATGGTGCCGGGTAAAACCCCGGGCTTCATTGAGGATGGACTGTTCTGAACGTGAAACCACAGTGCGGCCCTGATGGAGCGCAATTGAACAAAAAGAGCACTCACCATAGCAGCCCCGGTGGGATGTTATGGAAAACCGGATGGTCTCCAGGGCACTGACCTTTCCCTCTTTAGAATAAAAGGGGTGCTGGTCGCGTTCAAACCCCATGGAATAAACCCGGTCCAGTTCCTTTGGTGTCAAGGGGGCCCGGGGCGGGGTCTGGACGAGGTAGCGCGTATTGTGGGCTTGAAACATGGGTTCAGCGTGCATGCCAATATTTTCATAAAAAAGCTGGAACATCTCACAAAAGGCCTGCTTGTCCCCAGCCGCACGATCAAAGGAGGGCAGCTCGATGCCGGAACATGGCATGTCCTTTGATATATAGCAGATCCCAGGGATATCATGAATCCCCTGCCCTGCCTCAAGGCATCTTGCCAGTTCAAGGACAGTCCCTTCCCCCATGCCATAGACCAAAATGTCTGCCTTGGCATCAAAGAGTATGGACCGGCGCACCTTATTCGACCAGAAATCATAATGTGCAATGCGTCTCAGGCTGGCCTCGATCCCTCCAAGGACAATGGGGGACGTATCCTTGAAAAAACGCCGGATCAAATTGCTGTATACGATCGTGGCCCGGTCAGGACGGCGGTTATTGATCCCGCCCGGGGTATAATCGTCATGTTTTCTGCGTTTTTTCATGGCCGTATAGTTGGCCACCATGGAATCAAGGCTCCCTGCGGTTACACCCCAGAAAAGCACGGGCTCGCCAAACCGGGCAATTGCACGGTCTGATGCGGTCTCCGGCTGGGCAATGATCCCCACCCGGAGACCGGCATCGAGGAGGACATGCCCGATCACGGACACACCGATACAGGGATGATCTATATAGCTGTCGCCTGTAACCAGGATCACGTCCATACGGTCCCATCCAAGGTCTTTCATCTCTTCCTGCGTTGCTGGAATAAACATATGCAATGAACCATAGGCGCAATTTGCGGGCAGGGCAAGGCGCTTAAGGCATTGTCTCGCCAATAAAGATTTGACCCTGATTCTGCTTTCATGCTTTTATCCACATATAATGGAGACCTTAAAGGGGCAGATCCTCAAGATCACCTATACCGATCCGTCCAGCGGATATACCATCGCCAGGATGCAGACCGAAGGGTCCAATGATGAGGTCACCCTTGTGGGCAATCTTTTTTCACCCGCACCCGGGGTGATCCTGGAGGTCAAAGGCGACTGGGTGGATCACCCCAGATACGGAAGACAATTAAAGGTCTCAAGCTTTGCAACCCTTATGCCTGCAAGCCTTAACGGTATCGAGTCATACCTTTCATCAGGTGCAGTCGACGGTATAGGACCTGAGCTGGCCACCCGTATTGTGAGCTGTTTCGGTAAGGACACCGTAAATATCCTTGAACATGAACCGGACAGGCTCCTGGGGATCGAGGGTGTCGGCAGGGCACGTATACGCACCATAAAACAGTCTCTGCTAAACACACAACAGACACGCAAAGCCATGATCTTTCTCCAGGAATGCGGGCTTTCTCCTTTATGGGCATCCAGGGTATGGGACATCTACGGGATAGATGCCGTTGATATACTAAAAAACGATCCCTACCGCCTTGCGCTGGAGATCGAGGGGCTCGGTTTTGTCAATGCGGACCGGATTGCCTCTAATCTGGGGCTCCCGGGATCCGCATCCAGAATACAGGCCGGAATACTCTATCTCCTTGGCCTCTCTTTAAAGGATGGAAATGTCTGTATCCCATACAGGATCCTTATGCAGAGGGCCTTGAGGCTCCTGGATACGGATTATGATTGTGTGGAACAGGCCATGGATATGCTTGTCTTTGAAAACATGGTAATTATAGCAGGCCATGACGAGGGGTCTTATGTGTATTCTACAAAGATGCACACCATGGAATCAGGGATTGCCGTGGCAATCGAAAAAATGCTTATTGAGCCAGGAGCAAGGTGGCCTGAAAACTCTACAAAAAAGGTAGAAAACACCAAGGGACAGATCCGCGTTTTATTGACAAAAAGACAGTATGAGGCCCTTGAATGTACCCTGACAAACCCCCTGAGCATTATCTCCGGCGGGCCGGGTACGGGCAAGACAACAGTTACCCATGCGATCCTTCAGGTCTGTGGTGCGCTGGGTAAAAGGGTTTTACTCTGCGCTCCCACAGGGAGGGCTGCAAAAAGACTCTCAGAGGCCTGCATGCATGGGGCAATGACCATTCACCGTCTCCTGGAATATAATATCCAGGACGGATTTGCACGCAAGGCGAACAATCCCCTGGAAGGAGACCTGATCATTGCGGACGAGGCATCCATGATAGATACCAGCCTGATGTATCACCTCCTTGACGCCCTTCCTGCACATGCCCATCTTGTCCTGGTAGGCGATCCGGATCAGCTTCCCTCTGTCGGCCCGGGCAGGATACTGGGAGACCTCATCGCGTCTAAACGAATAAGGATGATAAAACTCGACCAGATATTCAGGCAGGAAAAAGGCTCACAGATCATTGTCAATGCACACATGATCAATAAGGGCAGCATGCCCTCTGAACAGGGGGAGGATTTCTTCTTTATCAAAAGGGAGAAGGACACAGAGGTGCTTGATACCATCATAAAGATGGTGCAGCAGGCCATACCTGAAAAATACGGCCTTGACCCGGTCGATGACATACAGGTGATCTCTCCCATGCACAAGGGGGTTCTGGGGGTAGTGAACCTGAACAAGAGACTCCAGGCAGTACTCAATCCCGGTGCAAAAGAAATCGGGCCGGGATTCAGGGTGAATGACAAGGTCATGCAGATGAAGAACAACTATCCCAAAGATGTATATAACGGGGATATCGGCCGCATAACACAGGCAGATGATGCAGCCGGCAGGGTCATTGTGACCTTTGACTCTTGCGATGTGGTCTATGAATATTCCGAGATGCATGAGTTGTCCTGCGCCTATGCCATAACCGTACACAAGTCACAGGGCGCGGAATACCCGGTTGTTGTTATGCCGGTTGTCTCCGGCCATCACGTGATGCTACGGCGCAACCTCATGTATACGGCCGTATCAAGGGCCAGACGCCTTGTTGTCATGGTGGGAAAGGAAACAACATTGTCCGTGGCAGTGGAAAACAGGCGTACAGGAAAACGGTTCACCCGTCTTGAAGGCCTGCTCAAAAAAGAGGCATACTAACCGTTCACAAATCTCTGAAACCAGAAATTGGAGATCCGGTCTTCATTCTTCTGTTGATGAATAAAGCAATCCGTATAATCTGCGAATGCTGCTAATCAAAAAAACTCCCACTACTCCCATTCAATGGTGCCCGGAGGCTTTGAGCTGATATCATATACCACCCGGTTCACCCCCTCGACCTCGTTGATGATACGTGTGGATATGGACTCCAGCACGCCATAGGGAATCTTTGCCCAGTCCGCGGTCATACCGTCCACGCTTGAGACCGCACGCACCGCAACCACATTGGAATAGGTGCGTTCATCCCCCATGACGCCCACGGTCTTGACAGGGAGCAGAACGCCGAAGTATTGCCATATATCTTTACTCCCTTCATAGCTCTCTATCTCTTCGCGAACCCTTTTATCTGCCTGCTGAAGGATAGCGACATTCTCTTTGTTTACCTCGCCAAGGATGCGTATTGCCAGGCCTGGCCCGGGAAAGGGCTGCCTTTCAATGACCCTCTCAGGCAGGCTGAGCTCCTTACCCAGCCTGCGCACCTCATCCTTAAAAAGCTCTTTGAGTGGCTCTATGAGTTTGAAGCCAAGGTCCTCTGGAAGGCCTCCGACATTATGGTGACTTTTAATAGTGGAAGATGGACCTCCCTTTGCAGACCGGCTTTCAATGACATCCGGATAGAGTGTGCCCTGGGCAAGGAATTCGGCTCCGCCGATACGCAAAGCCTCTTTGTCGAACACATCGATAAAGGTCTTCCCTATGATCTTTCTCTTTTCTTCAGGGTCGACAACCCCCTTGAGCCGTTCAAGAAAGATATCCCCTGCATCTACAATGGTCATATTGATGGGGTGGTCATGGGTGAAAAGCCTCTTTATCTCATCCACCTCTCCTGCCCTGAGCAGACCATTGTCCACAAAGATCGCTGTCATCTGTGAACCTATGGCCCGGTCGAGAAGGGCTGCTGTAACAGAGGAATCCACACCGCCCGAAAGACCGCAGATGACCTTGGAATCCCCCACCTCTGTGCGTATCCTTTCTATCTCTTTGTCGACAAACCCTGCCATGGTCCATCCGCCAAGGCATTTACAGGAGAGAAAGAGAAAATTTCTTAATATCTTCATGCCCTTGGGTGTATGAATCACCTCAGGATGAAACTGAAGCCCAAAAAGCCTTTTTGAGAGGTCTCCCATTGCCGCCATGGGTATGGACGATGTATGCGACAGGACCTCAAAGCCTTCTGGCAATACTGTTACATGGTCCCCGTGGCTCATCCACACATCCATATCATTGCCCACGTCTGAAAGGAGTTCCGATGCATTGTCCACTGTGATGGTTGCAGGGCCATATTCCCTGGCCTTTCCCACATCGATACTGCCTCCAAGGATCTCTGCCATGAGCTGCATACCATAACATATGCCAAGCACAGGGAGGCCGGCATCAAATATCCCGTGGTCCACCCCGGGATGGCTCTCCTCGAGCACAGAAGAGGGTCCACCTGAAAGGATAATCCCCTTTGTCCCGCCCGAAAGGATTGCACTTTTCGATGTGTTGTGGGGCAGGATCTCACAATAGACACCAAGCTCACGGATCCTCCTTGCAATGAGCTGGGCATACTGTGATCCAAAATCAAGAACTACAACCCTTTCGTCACTGGTCTTCATTTTCACTCCATTGATCTGCTTTTCTTGTGATCTGTTTTTCTTGCAATACATAGCTGGCTCACACAATTCGTCATCTCTTCGTCATCTCTAAAAGGGTTCAGTCAACCACCTCTGCCGAATAGATGCTCTCAACCGGGCCTGTAAGACTGACATGGCTGAAAACCTCCCCATTCATCTCAAACCCTATACTGAGCCTTCCCCCGGACATGGATACATTCACAGGGCTTTTATCGATACAATTGAATCGTGTACTCATGAGGGCGGATGCCACAGACCCTGTCCCGCAGGCAAGGGTCTCTGCCTCCACGCCCCGTTCATATGTCCTTACCCGGATATGGGTACTGTCCATTATCTGGACAAAATCCACATTTGTGCCACGTGGCGCAAAATGTTCATGCATGCGAATGGCCCTTCCCCTGGACTCCACATCGACATGGTCAATGTCATCCGTGAATACAATGGCATGGGGAACCCCGGTATCTGCATAATACAGGGTTGCAGGGGGATCAAGGTCGCCCAGTTCTATGGGGCCCTCTATCCCTTCAGGCAAAGTCATCTCAAGGGTGACTTCGTTTCGGTCCGCCTCTGCATGGATGATGCCTGCCAAGGTCTTGAATGACATGGTTTTTGGTGCAATCTGCGTCCTTAAGGCAAATGCAGCGGCACAGCGTGCGCCGTTTCCGCACATCTCCGCCTCACTTCCGTCTGCATTAAAGATGCGCAGGCAAAAATCTGCATTCATGTCTGCCTCAAGCACAAGCACCCCGTCCGCGCCTATACCGATGCGTCTCGGGCAGTATTTACGGGCAAATGCCCCCCAGTCTGCTGTCGCGCCCCGGTCCATTGCATTGATCACGATAAAATCATTGCCCGTGCCTGACATCTTTGTAAAGGATTGTGCGTGTTCACCTGTCTGCATTATATCTTTCCTGAATATCTGGACATAAGATAAACCTGCCTCAAGCGCCCTGTTTTGTCAAGTCAATGAAAGATCGTAACTTCGCAGGTTCAAGGTTCAGGGGTCAGGGGTCAGGGGTCAGGGGTCAGGGGTCAGGGGCTGGAAAACGATAAAGATTGGACGGACAACCATCCATAGGCACCTTTTGTCATTTGTAGCCATTCACGGCTTGAATTTGGAAAGTAGCCGTGAACGGTTACATCCTTTTTTTATAAACCCGCATGAGCTACCGCTCACAACCAGGGACTGGGAAACCATGTCTCCCTGACTCAGAGACGCAGACCCATCTGGAACACTGGATTCCCGTCTTCGCAGGAATGACTGTGGTCATGTTCTAAGTCTTTTTTATATAAACCCGCATGAGTTGGGCTTTTGGGCGAAGGATGGAAAAAGATCCTCACCTCAGGGCCGCAGAGTCAAAACCCTTTTTATCCACAGATTACGCAGACAAAAACATAAGGATAGTGAGCCAATTGACAGGTTTGTCATTCCCTCTCCCTCCTCGTCATTCTCGCCTGTCTGCAGCAGGCAGGCGAACGCGGGAATCCAGAAGAACGGAGACAGGAGACGGGAGGGGAACGGGAATGACTGTGGTGGTGTTCCTGTCTTTTCCATATAAAAGTACCTTGACAATGAAAAACAGGCAATCTATTACATTAAATATGATCAAACGTTCGGTTAATAATCCTACAAAAAAAGGCGCAGCCAGCCGTAAGG
>JAYEKR010000179.1:0-2698 GCA_034661115.1 Thermodesulfobacteriota bacterium
TTTCCAAATCTTGTCTTTTCCCATTGTGTCTTTATCTTTGTAATCCCTTCCGGACCGACAGGGTCGCTGGAAAAGGCGTCCAGGATCAGCAAAGGAGAGAGGCTCCGGCCTTTTATGATGTGTATCTTCATGCCCGTCCTTGTCATGGCATCCGGGGCTTCTCCTGGCTCGGCCTCCAAATAGTCCCACACCCTGAGCGCGTTTTTACCCTTTGTTATGCATGCATCCTGAGGGATACTCAGCTTCACCGGACGGCTGAATTGAAAGCAATAGGACTCGACCTGCCCCATCTTGCCTTTTGTGCAGGAAAAGATCTCCACACCAGGGGGCATCTGTTCACCCAGCCAGTCAAGGACCTTTTTTGGAGGTATATTCTCTCTCATGAGGCATTCCATGTATTCATCATCCGAGGCAATGCCAAAGGGAAGCGGCGGCAAAAACTTCAGTTTCATCCTCGGGCTGTATCCAATGGAATACATGCCTGGAAGCCCGGCCCTCCGGATAGCCCTTGTCATCATCTGCGTAAAATCCCGGCTTCCGATGAGTCGGTATGCATCCTTTTTTGCAAACCCGATTACATAGGAAATTGAAACCCCTTCTTCCCGGGGAACAAAAAGAGGTTCGGCCTTTGAACCGCCTTTAATAACATTGTTTATATCACTGTCGCAGACCCCGCATCCAGTACAGCCTGCCTCCCTGCAGTCCGGGGTCTCCTTCTCTTCGAACGCCCTGGACCTCTCTGCAAGGAGAAATGCCTTGTCGATACGCATATCTATACCCTCCCAGACAAGGGGGGCATCGATATCCCTGGCCTCGAGATAGGTCTCAGGAGATATACCAGAGGCATCAAAGGCATCGGCCCATGCCTTTTTGTCAAAGCTCTCTCCCCACCCATCGAGCCAGGCACCACGCTGAAAGGCCCCCATGATAACCTCTGAGAGTCTTTCGTCCCCGCGTGAAAAGACCCCCTCGAGAAAGGTAAGCCGCGGATCCTGCCATTTCAGCGAGGTATGCCGGTTACGTATCTTTTTCTTGAGGTATGACAGTTTTTCATCCTGCTCTTCGAAAGTTATCTGTCTTTCCCACTGGAAGGGGGTAAAGGGCTTTGGCACAAACCCGGAGATACTGACCGTGATCCTGCCCCTGAACCGGCGCGCCAAAGTGTTTGCCAGGACGCGGATCGCATCCACGTCCTCAAAGGTCTCGCCCGGAAGACCTGTCATAAAATAGAGCTTCAGGGCCTTCCACCCGAACTTCATGACCATGTCCACACTCTTCAAGAGGTCCTCTTCGGTATTGCCCTTGTTTATCACCCTCCTGAGCCTGGATGTGGCCGCCTCGGGCGCCATGGTAAAACCTGTCTTTTTTGTAGAGGCGATGATATCGGCCAGTTTTTCGGATATCCCCTCCACACGCATGGATGGAACGCCCAGAGAGACCTCGCGTGATGGACAATACAGGTTTTCCATAAGCGCGTTTATATAACTCAGGTCGGTCACAGAGAGCGCGAGCATGGAGATATCATCGTATCCGGTCTCTCTTATGGCCCTTTCAAAGGTGTTTCGCACCGAGTCCAGGGACCTCTCCCTGTATGGGCGGTATGTCATGCCTGCCTGGCAAAAACGGCATCCCCTCGTACATCCCCTGGCCACCTCCACCCCGAAACGGTCATGTACAATAGAGGTGTTCGGCACCACGATATCAGAAGGAAAGGGATAGGCGTCAAGGTCAGTCAGGATGCGCCTTACCGGCCTTTTTTCCTGCCCCTTTATCAATATCCCGTCTATACTGGAGATTGCATGCAGCCTTTCTTTTCTATCCGGTGTCTCGAGACAGACCTGCGCGATCTCCTTGACAATCTCCTCACCGTCCCCTATGGCCACACAATCAAAAAACCCAAAAAAAGGATATGGATTGGCAGTGCAGGTGCCGCCCGCAACAATAATGGGGTCTGAATCCCTGCGTTCTTCTGACAAAAGCGGTATACGGGCCAGGGAAAGCATCTTCAGGACCGTTGTATAGGAAAGTTCATAGAGCAGGGAAAACCCCAAAAGATCAAACTCGCCCAGGGGGCGCCTTTCCTCCAGACTGAACAGGGGGATATCCCTATCTTGAAGCATCTCTGCCATATCATGCCATGGTGCAAAGACGCGCTGCGCCCACACGCCCTTCATGGAATTCAATATATGGTAGAGAACCTTGATGCCCGAGTGTGACATCCCTATCTCGTAGACATCCGGAAAGGCCAGGGCAAAGCGCAGCCTCACCTCTTGTCTATCCTTTATGACCTGGTTGATCTCGCCGCCAAGGTAACGTGCGGGCCGCTGTATATCCTGTAAATCTCCCTGTGTGATCATATCCGGTTCTATTCCTGATATGACAGAAAAAGTCAATGTGAGCGTTATGGGGATGGGGCAAGAGTCAAACGGCCAAGCTAAACAGCCCTCTCCCAAAGAACGCCGGGGGCGCCTGGTGATCTTTGTGCCTTTGTGTGAGGAAAAACCTTTTGATCTTCTTTTCAAAGAAGGATTCCTGCACCTCAACAGGTGATTTTTCAGTAACCGTTCACAAAACGTTGAACGTGGAAATTGGAAGTTTGGCCTTTATGCTTTTGTACTGTTGACGAACGCATTCAATTTTGGCCCGAGTTTTTCAACTATTGCTTTGTATTCTATTGCTCTTGACTCAGATAAAGATT
>JAYEKR010000180.1:0-13033 GCA_034661115.1 Thermodesulfobacteriota bacterium
CGCTAACCGGGTCAAGGTTATAATCTATACCGGAAGGCCCGGGCTGGTTATCGGCAGAAAGGGACAGGGGACCGAGCAGCTTAGGCAGAATCTGTCCTCCTTTGTGAAGCGTGATATCGTCCTTGAGATTAAAGAGGTGAGACGGCCGGAAACCGATGCCCAGATTGTTGCTGAAGGTATTGCCAATCAGCTGGTGCGCAGAGTTGCCTACCGCAGGGCCATGAAGAGGGCTGTTTTTCAGTCCATGCGTCTCGGTGCACAGGGCATAAAGGTTGCCTGCGGAGGCAGGCTTGCCGGTGCTGAGATTGCCAGGCGTGAATGGTATATGGATGGCAGGGTTCCCTTGCATACACTCAGAAGCGATATTGATTATGGTTTTGCCGAGGCCCATACAGGGTATGGTGTCATTGGCGTAAAGGTGTGGATTTTCCACGGTGAGATAGTGAAAAAGGCCAGAGAGGCAAAAGGTTAGGTGATCAGGCTATGTTGATGCCAAAAAAGGTCAAACACAGAAAACAAGGGAGAGGCCGCATGAGGGGGGCTCCGCAGGCTGGCTCAACAATTGCGTTTGGGCGCTATGCCCTTCAGTCTCTCGAACCGCATTGGGTTACAGCGCGCCAGATCGAGGCCGCCAGAATATCTATAGCTCGCTACACAAAACGAGGCGGAAAGACATGGATTCGGATTTTTCCGGATAAACCCATAACAAAGAAGCCGGCCGAGGTCCGAATGGGAAAGGGTAAGGGTGCGCCTGAGGAATGGGTTGCAACCATACGTCCTGGAAGGATCCTTTTTGAGATTGATGGAGTAGAACAGGAAGAGGCCAAAGAGGCCTTCAGACTGGCATCACACAAGTTACCGATGAAGACGCGTTTTATTGTCAGGGGAGGGCTGAATGCAGGCTAGTGAATTGCGTGACAAGTCCATTGATGAACTTGACGGATTAAGGACGAAGATATCAAGGACCCTCATGGATTCAAGGATCAGCGCCTCTATGGGGCAGCTAAAAAATACAACTGTCCTGAAAGGATTGAGGCGGGATATTGCAAGGATTAATACAGTCATCAGGGAGAAGATTTAATGGCAGGGAAATCCAGAAAAATGGAATTGGTCGGAGTAATCAGTAGTGACAAGATGGATAAAAGCGTTGTTGTCACGGTTGAAAGACTGGAAAAACACCCTGTTTTCAAGAAGTATATTCGCAGACGTCGGACATATAAGGCCCATGATGAAAACAATGAGTGCCAGAAAGGTGACAGGGTTTTAATCAGGGAATGCCGGCCTTTGAGCAAGACCAAAGGTTTCAGGGTCGTTCGCATATTAGAAAAGCAGGTTTAGTGCTTTTGTCGGAGAAATGATATGATTCAGATGCAGACAAGATTGAAGGTCGCTGACAATTCCGGTGCCAAGGAGGTAGTGTGTATAAAGGTCCTTGGTGGCAGTAAGCGGAGGTATGCGTTTTTAGGGGATGTCATAGTTGTGACTGTAAAGGACGCGATTCCTAATTCCAAGGTAAAGAAGGGTGATGTGGTCAGTGCGGTGGTTGTGCGTACAAAAAAGGCAAGCAAGCGCAAGGATGGATCTACTATCCGGTTTGATGATAATTCTGCGGTAATAATCAATGTCCAGAAAGAACCGGTTGGGACCAGGATTTTCGGGCCGGTGGCAAGGGAACTCAGGGCCAGAAAGTTTATGAAGATTGTGTCCCTGGCCCCCGAGGTGATCTAGGAGACAAGAGATGGCGAAATACGAGTTGATGGGGATTAAAGAAGGCGATACCGTTGTTGTTCTCGCAGGAAAGAGCAAGGGAAGAAAGGGCAAGGTCTTAAGTGTATTGCCTAAAAAGGACAGGGTTTTTGTTGAAAGGGCGAATATGATTAAACGGCATATGAAGCCCACACAGACATCTCAGGGTGGAATCGTTGAGAAAGAGGCCGGGATACATCGTTCAAATGTTGCCGTGGTCTGTCCTAAATGCGAGAGGGGTGCCCGGATTGGATACATAATACACAAGGACGGGCAGAAGGTAAGGGTTTGCAGGCGTTGCGGAGAAGAACTTGATGCGTGAGGATGGATGAAATGGCAAGGCTAAAAGAAAGGTACATCAAGGAAATAGTGCCTGTATTGATGAAGGAATTTGGCTATGCAAATGTTAACCAGATGCCTAGACTGGAAAAGATTGTTGTAAATATAGGCCTGGGCGATGCAGTTGCTGATGTAAAGATTATCGATAAGGCCGTAAAAGAGCTTACTATTATTGCCGGGCAGAAGCCTGTTGTCGCAAATGCACGCAAGTCGATTGCAAACTTTAAACTGAGAGAAGGCATGCCCATTGGTTGTATGGTTACCCTCAGGGATAGACGGATGTTTGAGTTTCTTGACCGTCTGGTAAACGCTGTGCTGCCCCGTGTCCGGGATTTCAGGGGAGTTTCACCCCATGGCTTTGATGGAAGGGGAAACTATACGCTTGGATTAAAGGATCAGTCTGTGTTCCCTGAGTTGAACTATGACGATATTGACGCAATAAGGGGTATGAATATCACGGTGGTAACAAGTGCTGGAACGGATGAAGAAGGAAGAAGCCTGCTCAGGGAATTTGGTATGCCCTTTCAGGTTTAGGTGGGGAGACTATGGCGAAAAAATCTATGATTGCAAAGCAGAAACGGCCGCAGAAGTTCAAGGTCAGGGAGTATAATCGCTGCTCTATATGTGGACGGCCGCATGGGTATTACCGTAAGTTCGGTATTTGCAGGGTATGTTTAAGGACCTATACCATGAGGGGAGAAATCCCCGGTGTTAGGAAATCCAGTTGGTAAAGGGGATGAAGTATGGTTACTGATCCTATTGCGGATATGATAACAAGAATGAGAAACGGGGCCAGTGTCTCCAAAACGAGCGTGGATATACCGGCCTCAAAGATGAAACTGAATATCGCGGATATTCTTCTCAAAGAGGGATATATCAAGGGATATAAGGTGGTCAAAGATGACAGGCAGGGCATGCTGAGGGTAAACCTGAAGTATTATAAGAACAGGTCTGTCATTACCCGTATCGAGAGGGTATCCAAACCCGGAGGACGTGTCTATAAGGGTGCGGACGAGATCCCTGTGGTGCGTGGAGGTTTGGGTGTGGCTGTTCTCAGTACATCTCACGGGGTTATGTCTGATCAGAGTGCCAGGGAAAAAAACATTGGTGGAGAGGTCCTTATAAGGGTCTGGTGAGGAGTTGAGACATGTCAAGGATCGGTAAGATGCCCGTGGTGCTTCCAGACGGGGTAAGTGTCAGGATCAAAGGGGACCATATATTTGTCAAGGGCCCTCTAGGTGAACTGGACAGGGATATAGTCGGTAATATCGGGATTAGTCAGCAGGACAATGAGCTCTTGATCGAGGCAAAGGATGATGATAGACAGACACGTGCCTTTCATGGTCTCATGCGTTCTTTGGTAAATAATATGGTTGTCGGCGTATCCCTTGCGTTTAAAAAGGAACTCAGTATTATTGGCATTGGATACCGGGGCGAGGCCAAGGGGGATTCGTTGATCTTTAATGTGGGATATTCCCACCCGGTTGACTTTCCCCTGCCCAAAGGCATTACCGGAACCGTGTCAAAACAGGGAGAGATTGAACTCAAGGGGATTGATAAAGAACTCCTTGGTGATGTTGCGGCCCGCATCCGTCGAATAAGGCCGCCGGATGCCTACAAGGGCAAGGGTATCCGGTATAAGGATGAGTATATAAAGCTGAAACCGGGCAAGAGTGCTGTAAAGGGATAGGCAAGGAGATATAGCGTGGGGAAAAATACTGTCAGGGACGCCCGATTGTTGAGAAAGGCGCGAATACGCAATAAGATAGTTGGTACGTCCGAAAGACCGAGACTGAGTGTGTTCCGGGGGAACCGGAATATTTATTGCCAGCTGATCGATGATGCTCGTGGTCTGACCTTGGCAAGTGCATCCAGTCTGAAAATTGAGCAAAAGGGTTATACTGTGGATATGGCTGCATTGGTCGGCCGTAAGGTGGCTGAAATGGCCAGAGAAAAGGGTATTGAGCGTATCGTTTTTGACAAGGGCAGCTATAAATATCATGGAAAGGTCAAGGCCCTGGCGGATGCGGCAAGGGCTGGCGGTCTGAAGTTTTAAGCAAGGAGTGCTAAATTGGCTAGGATGAACAGAACAGACGAAACAGATGGTCTTATTGACAAGGTTGTCTTTATCAACAGGGTGGCCAAGGTGGTCAAGGGTGGAAAACGCTTTCGCTTCAGTGCGCTTGTGGTTGTTGGTGACGGAAAAGGCAATGTGGGTCACGGCATCGGCAAGGCAAAAGAGGTTGTAGAAAGTATCCGCAAGGGCGTTGATGTAGCCAAGAAGTCCATGGTGTGTGTCCCTGTCGTCAATGGGACCATTCCGCATGCCATAGTCGGTGAATTCGGTTCAGGAAGGGTTCTGTTGAAGCCCGCTGCGCCGGGTACCGGGATCATTGCTGCACATGCGGTCAGGGCCGTGATGGAGGCCGCGGGTGTACATAATGTTGTGGCCAAGATTCTTGGAAGCAGAAACCACAACAATGTTGTACGGGCCACCTTTGACGCATTTGAACGTATGGAAACAATTGAATTTGTTGAGGCCAAGCGTGGCATCAAACTGGATCATTTTAATAATAAATAATAATGGATAAAGAGAGGTTTGCTTTGGCTGACAAGATAAAGATAACCCTGAAACGATCTGTGATCGGGAGCACAAAGAAACAAAAGGAGATCATCCGCTCCCTTGGGCTTAAGAAACGCGGAAGATCCAAAACATTGCCGGATAATGCGTGTGTGCGGGGTTCGATAAAAAAGATGGAGCATCTTCTTGAATGGGAGGAGATCTGATAATGATTGATTTGTCAAATTTGAGCCCGGCTCCGGGATCAACCAAAAATGCACGAAGGGGCGGCCGTGGTAATGCCGCTGGCAGGGGTACTACCTGCGGGAGAGGTACAAAGGGCCAGAATTCACGTTCAGGTGGAGGGGTTCCTGCATGGTTTGAGGGTGGACAGATGCCGATTTATCGCAGGCTGCCCAAAAGGGGTTTCAAAAACCGGTTCCGTAAGGAATATCAGGTGCTGAATATCGCTGACCTCAAGTGTTTTGAACCCGACACCCTTGTGGATAAAGAGGCTCTGATCAGCAGGGGGATTATCCGGTCTTCTGCTTCAAGTGTAAAGTTGCTTGGAACGGGTGATATCGCGATTGCTTTGACAATCCGGCTTGACAAGGCTTCAGCCTCTGCCATTGAAAAGGTTGAGAAGGCTGGAGGCAGCTTTGAGGTCGGGGTATAAGGGGTGAATTCAGCAGGGCTTGCAAATATTGGAAAGGTACCTGAGCTTCAGAAGAGGATAATCTTTACCCTCGTGATGCTCTTTGTGTTTCGCATAGGGATACATATACCTACGCCTGGCATTGATTCCGCTGTCATGGCAGAATGGTTTGATCAGCAGAAGGGAACCCTTCTGGGTATGTTCGACATGTTCTCCGGCGGCGGATTGCGCCGGTTGTCCATCTTTGCACTTGGGATAATGCCCTATATATCCGCCTCTATCATTGTACAGCTCTTGGGTATGGTGCACCCTAAATTCGAGCAACTACAGAAGGAAGGTGAGGCCGGGAGACACAAGCTCACCCAGTATACCCGCTATGGAACCGTTGTCCTGTGTTTGATCCAGAGCTATTTTATGTCCTTTGGTGTGGAGCAGATGACCGGACCGGGCGGTGAAGCGGTTGTTCTGAATCCAGGTTTTCCTTTTATCTTTACGGCCATGATAACCATGACAACCGGGACGGTTTTTCTTATGTGGCTCGGAGAGCAGATAACCGAAAGGGGTATAGGTAACGGCATATCCCTGATTATCTTTGCCGGCATTATTGCGCGAATGCCCATTGCCATATATAATACCATGCGTCTTACACGCACGGGAGAGATGCCGATCTTTGGTGTTCTTTTGCTGGGCATATTTATGTTGGCAGTATTGGCCGGGATTGTATTTATGGAGACATCACAGCGCCGCATTCCCATCCAGTATCCCAAACAGATACGCGGCAGAAAGGTATATGGGGGGCAGAGTACCCATATACCATTGAAGATCAATACATCAGGTGTTATCCCGCCGATATTCGCATCGTCTATTATCATTTTTCCGGCAACCATTGCACAGTTTCTTCCGGATGTGCCCTTTATGAAGGTCATTGCGGATGCCATGATGCCCGGGAGTTTTTTCTATATCATCCTGTATGTCACGGCGATCGTGTTCTTTACATATTTTTACACAGCGGTTGTATTTAATCCAGCTGATGTCTCAGACAACCTGAAAAAGCATGGTGGATATGTTCCGGGTATCCGCCCGGGAAAGGCTACTGCCGAGTATCTGGACAAGGTATTGTCCCGGCTTACCTTTGTCGGTGCCATCTATCTCTGCGCGGTGTGTGTGCTGCCACAGATCCTTATGGCGAGGGCGAATGTCCCGTTTTATTTTGGCGGGACGTCCCTGTTGATTGTAATAGGTGTGTCACTTGATACCATGAGCCAGATAGAGTCGCACCTTATTACACGGCAGTATGATGGGTTGTTAAAGGGCGGACGTGGCAAGTTAAGGCGATAACAGATATATATAAAGTTAAGGAGATGGTATGAATATTATCTTGATAGGCCCTCCTGGGGCAGGAAAGGGTACGCAGGCAAAGAGGATGATTGATCGTCTTGGTATCCCGCAGATATCTACCGGGGATATGTTCCGGGCCGCGGTCAAGGATGGTACCCCCATGGGCATCAAGGCTAAGCAGAGCATGGACAAGGGTGAGCTTATCCCTGATGATGTGGTGATTGGTGTGGTCGATGAACGTCTGGACAAGGCAGACTGCAGCAAAGGGTATATCCTGGATGGCTTTCCCAGGACCATTGATCAGGCCAGGGCGCTTGATGCTATCCTGGGTAAAAAGGCTGCAGGCCTTGATCATGTGGTAGTGATCGATGTCCCGGATAATGATCTGGTAGGCAGACTTACCGGCAGAAGGACCTGCCGGAACTGTGGTTATATGCACCACATAACCTTTGATCCTTCAAAGAAGGACGGGATCTGTGATAAATGCGGAGGTGAGCTCTACCAGAGGGATGACGACCAGGAGGAGACCATAAGGGAGAGGCTGAATACCTATCATTCGCAGACCTCACCGCTTATTGACTATTATTCTTCCAAGGGTATTGTCCGCAAGATCGACGGGACAAAGGGCATGGAAGATGTGCAGGTTGGTATTAAAAAGGCCATTGGTGCCTAGACTGGTATGGCTAAGGATGTTATAGAGACAGAGGGGATCGTGGTTGAACCCCTTCCCAGTGCGATGTTCCGGGTTGAGTTGAAGAACGGACATCAGATCTTGGCGCATATCTCAGGAAAGATGCGGATGCACTATATTCGGATCCTTCCGGGAGACAGGGTTCAGGTGGAGATTTCCCCCTATGATTTAACCAAGGGAAGAATCGTATACAGATCTAAGTGAGGTGAGGCAGGTGAAGGTTCAGGCATCAGTAAAAAAACGTTGTCGTGATTGCAAGATAATTAAACGGAAGGGTGTTATCCGTGTTATCTGCAAAAATCCGCGACATAATCAGAGACAGGGTTAAGGAGGTCTACCTTGGCAAGGATTTCAGGTGTAGATTTACCAAGAAACAAGAGGGTTGATATTGCATTGACCTATGTTTATGGTATTGGCAGAACAAAGGCCTGCAAGATAGTCGATGCAGTCGATATTGATGGTGCAACAAAGAGTGATGACCTCACTGAGCAGCAGGTTGCGGCAATAAGGGAATATATTGATAAAAACATCGTGGTTGAGGGTGACCTGAGGCGTGAAGTCAATATGAATGTCCGCAGACTCATGGATATTGCGGCTTATCGTGGATTGAGACATCGAAAGGGTTTGCCCACCAGGGGACAGCATACCCATAATAATGCACGTACAAGAAAGGGTCGCCGCAGGGTGGTTGTTGGAAAAAGGAAATAGCATTTTTGAGGAGCAGGTATGGCAAAGACCAGAGGCAAAACAGGAAAGAAAAAGGTTAAAAAAGATGTCCCAGAGGGGCTTCTTCATATCCAGGCGACCTTTAACAATACGATAATAACCATCACAGACCCCAGGGGCAATACCCTGGCGTGTTCCAGTGCAGGTGCACAGGGGTTTAAGGGTTCCCGTAAGAGTACGCCTTTTGCCGCGCAGCTGGCGGGTCAGGATGCCGGAAAGAAGGCCCAGGAATGTGGCATCAGAAGCGTATATGCCTATCTGACGGGTCCTGGCGGTGGACGCGAATCGGCATTAAGGGCAATCAATGCCTGCGGGATACGTGTCAGCGGGATTAAGGATATCACCCCTATACCTCATAATGGCTGCAGACCGCCAAAGAGACGCAGGGTATAACCCGAGGAGGAAGAATATTGTCAAGACATACAGGACCTGTGTGCAAGATATGCCGCAGGGAGGGAACAAAGCTTTATTTGAAAGGGGAAAGGTGCTTTACGGATAAATGCGCCATGGAACAGAGAAACTACCCTCCTGGACAACATGGACAGAGAAGGTCCAGACAGAGTGATTATCGGGTACATCTGCGGGAAAAACAGAAGGTCCGAAGGACCTATGGTGTGTCCGAGGCTCAGTTCAAGAGATATTACGAGATGGCAAAGGCCGACAAAGGCGCGACTGGTGAAAACCTTCTTCTTTTGCTTGAAAGACGTCTTGATAATATCGTGTTCAGAATGGGGTTTGCCGTATCCAGGTCACAGGCCAGGCAATTGATATCTCATGGACATTTTGAGGTCCGGGGGAAAAAGACCGACATTCCATCCTTTCTTGTCAAGGAAGGCGATGAGATAGGGGTAAGGGAAAAGAGCAAAAAAATTGTCTCCATTGCAGATTCCCTTGAGTTGACAGAACAGCGTGGCGTGGTTGAATGGCTTGAGGTGGATCCAAAGGCGATGAAGGGCAATATGACGGTGTTGCCACAGCGGAGCCAGATGCCCATGGCTGTTGAGGAAACATTGATAGTGGAATATTATTCTAAATAATCGTAAGGCAAAGGGAAGGGATGATAGAAAAAAACTGGAAAGAGTTAATAAAGCCGAAAAGACTGGAGATAGTTGAATCCACGCATTCAGATACCTATGCCCGGTTTAATGTTCAGCCACTTGAAAGGGGTTTCGGGTTGACCATGGGTAATTCAATGCGAAGGGTAATGCTGTCTTCCATCTATGGTTCTGCTATAATTGGTGTAAAGTTTGACGATTCCCTGGGGGTTCTTCATGAATTCTCAAGCATATCAGGTATTTATGAAGATGTTACCGATATTATTCTTAATCTGAAGAATGTAAATATCAGGATGAATACGGATAAGCCCAGGATTGTCAGGCTTGATAAAAAGGGGCCGTGTGAGGTCAGGGCAAAGGATATAGAGATAGGTGAAATGGATGAGATCATCAATCCAGAACAGTTGATTGCCACTATCGAGGATGATGTCACCCTGAAGATGGAGATGCGTCTGGATTGGGGCAGGGGTTATGTGCCGGCCGAGATTAACAAGGAAAAGATAGATGCTGAGGGATGGATCGTTATGGATGCCGTGTTTTCTCCTGTCAGGAGGGTGTCCTTTAATGTGACGCCTACCATTGTAGGCAGACGGACGGATTATGATCGTCTTGCCCTGGAGGTATGGACAAACGGTGTTGTCAGGCCAGAGGATGCGCTTTCCTATGCAGCAAAGATTCAGAAGAAATACATGCAGGTCTTTATCAATTTTGAGGAGAATGAGGTCGATGCACCGGAGGACACCGAGGAAGAAGAAAACGTGCTTAACGATAATCTTTTCCGAACGGTCGAGGAGCTTGAGTTGTCCGTAAGGTCAGCCAATTGTCTAAAGAACGCGGATATGACCTATATCTACGAGCTAGTCAGGAAGAGTGAGATCGAGCTTCTTAAGACCAAGAATTTCGGCAGGAAATCCCTTGAGGAGATCAAGGAAAAACTTGAAAAGATGTCTCTGCATATAGGTATGGATATTCCCAATCTTCCATCGGTTGAGGAGATTGAAGAACGCAGGAAAATAATGGAAGAGGAAGAAAGCAAATAAGGTAGGGGAAGATAAAGATGAATCATCGAATAGCAGGCAGAAAGCTTGGACGAACAACGGATCATAAGGAAGCAATGCTCAAAAATATGGTGACTTCCCTTATTATACATGAACGGATAGAGACGACTGAGGCGAGGGCCAAAGAGTTGAGGCGTATGGCCGACCGAATGATCACCCTTGGCAAAAGGGGTAATCTGGCATCTATCCGGCGTGCCGGTAAGACGGTCAAAACCAGGGAAGCCCTTGGAAAGCTTTTTGATGAGCTTGCACCGAAGTTTGAAGGTCGTAATGGTGGATACACCCGCATCATTCACAGCAGGACGCGCAAGGGAGACGGGGCACCCATGGTGATTATGGAATGGGTCGAGTCCATCGGAGCTGCAACCGCTGAGCCATCATCCTGACGCGGTTATACTGAAAAAGGTTTGCCTGTCCTATGATGGGCGAACCATCCTTGACGGGATCGATCTTGAGATAGGGATTGGTTCCTATGTGGGTATTGTCGGCCCCAATGGGGCAGGCAAGACCACTCTTGCATATATCCTTGCAGGTATCCTGACCCCTGACAGCGGTATGGTCGATACGCACGGGTTGCGTGTCGGGCTTGTTCTGTCGAACCCTCAGAATCAGATCGTCAGCCTGGTTGTCGAGGAGGATATTGCCTTTGGACCAGAGAACATGGGTTTGTCATCAAAAGAGATCGCTTCACGAATAGAGTATGCCCTTTGTCAGACCCACAGCCAGGACCTCAGAGATGCAATGACCTCCGGCATATCCGGCGGGCAGCTTGCCAAGGTGGTATTCTCCGGGCAGCTTGCCATGGATACGGATGTCTTTGTCCTGGATGAGGGAACCGTGATGCTGGACCCGGTCAATCGCAGGATATTGCTTGATACGGTCTGCGAATTGAACGAGGTGTTTGGAAAGACCATTATTCATATTACCCACCGTCTTGACGACCTGGAACGGGCTGATACCCTGATAACCCTGGTGGATACAAGGATCCATCACCATGCCCATGGTACATACAGCCTTTTTGAATCGGGCGGACTTCCCCGCGGTGTTGAGGCAGGTTCCGTACTTAAATACAGGCGGTTTTTGAGAGGCCATGGCATTGATGAAGGCGATCTTAAGGCAGCGACAGGCTCTATTGCACGGCTTATGTCTTTGGGGGGCACCCATAAATAAGTTGGTAGCCGTTCACGGCTTGAAATTGGAAATTAGAAATTGGGGAGAATAGAATACAAAGCAATAGTTGAAAAACTCGGGCCCGAATTGAATGCGTTCGTAAACAGTACAAAAGCATAAAGGCCAACGTTCCGTGAATGGTTACATCTTATGATATAAATAGGTTTTTTGTGGAAAAGTTCGGGTCGCTTGTGATGTTCAGGCCCAGGCGCCTGAATCCTGCCTCATCGCCCGGGGTTGGTATATGGGACAGGTGCACCTCACAACCGCGCAATTCTTTGATTTTTCCTACTGCCAGCTGTGCAGCCGGGTTGGTGATGCTGCTGATGCTCAGGGCTACCAGGATCTCCTGCAGATTAAGGCTGACTGAATCTTCACCAAGGATTTCTGTCTTGAGGTGGTTGATAGATGCCGTGATATTGGGAGGCAGCAGTTTGATCTTGGCAGGAATCTCGGCCAGGTGTTTCAGGGCATGCAGGATCAGGCTCGACGCCGCATGCATAATGGGTGAATTGCAACCAGTGATGATTGTTCCGTCCTTCAATGCAATGGATGCCCCGCAGCAGGTGCCATCATTGCCTTTACCTGGTTGGTTCTGTGCATCGATTGCAGCCTGGCGTGCCGGTAAGACCACACTGCGGTATTCCGGGGTAAGTTTGGAGTTTCGGATAAAGAGCTCGACCCTCTGCACTGTTTCTTTGTCTGTAAGACCCATAATATATTCGCATTGATAGCGGAAATAACGTCGGATAATCTCTTGGCGGGAAGCCTCCTGCACGACATCGTCATCGGTTATGGCAAAACCGGCCTTGTTTACTCCCATATCCGTTGGGGATTGATATGGAGAATCGCTGCCGGTTATCTTTTCAAGTATCCTTTTGAGGACCGGGAAGGTATCTACGTCACGATTGTAGTTTACAGCGATCTTGTCGTATGCCTCCAGGTGAAAGGGGTCGATGAGGTTGAAGTCCTGTATATCCGCGGTAGCTGCCTCATAGGCGATGTTGACCGGGTGTTTGAGCGGGAGGTTCCAGATCGGAAAGGTCTCGAATTTGGCATAACCCGATTTTTTGCCCCTGAGATGGTCATGGTAGAGCTGAGAAAGACAGGTCGCCAGTTTTCCGCTGCCCGGTCCCGGTCCCGTAACAATAATCAGGGGCTTGTCTGATTCAACATAATCATTGGACCCATACCCGCCATCACTGACAATTAGGTCCACATCCGTGGGATACCCCTTTGTATACAGGTGGGTATAGACCTTTATCCCGCGGCGTTGAAGTTTGTTCATAAACAATACGGCAGAAGGCTGGTTTTCAAAACGGGTAACAATGACCCCTAGCACATCTATTCCCCATGTCTTGAGGTCGTCTATCAGCTTCATGGCATCCGAGTCATAGGTGATGCCGAAGTCTGCCCGGATCTTTTTTTTCTCGATGTCTCCGGCATAGATGCAAAGGAGTATATCGGCCCTGTCCTTCAATTGTTGAAGTAGCCTCATCTTTACATTGGGGTCATACCCTGGAAGGACCCTGGATGCATGGAAGTCATAGAGAAGCTTGCCGCCGAACTCGAGATACAGCCGGTTTTCGGATTGTTCAACCCGTTCAAGGATTGCCTCTGTCTGATCTTTATGGTATTTTTCGTTGTCAAATCCATTGATCTTAGGCATCATGATTCTCCTGTTATTTTTAATAC
>JAYEKR010000181.1:0-2668 GCA_034661115.1 Thermodesulfobacteriota bacterium
TGAAGGGATGCGCCAGAACTCTCTAGCTATGACCCCTCTTATTCGGCACTGAACCTCAGGAGGCAGCTCTGGAAATCACCTATGAGAGGCGGGACACGCAGGCCCGCATGCATGAGCATGTCCCCGGGATACACCTCATCATAGCCCAGGGCCACAAGGAACGCATCGTAATCCACGAGCCGGTAGTCAAGGTCTGTATCAAGCCCTTTGAGGCGCACATATGCCTGCGGGCCGTGTGGTTCCGCCAGGATTATCCAGTAAAACAGGGCTGCATCCTGCTTGTCTTCAGAGACAAAGATCCATGATACATGATTACCCTCAAAGGGACTAAGCAGCCGATAGAAATCACCAAACTGTATCAGGGGACGCATATCCTTATATCGGCGTATCTGCTCCCGGACAATGGTCTTTTCTCCCTGCTCCTGTTTTGAAAGATCCAGTTCAAGCCCCAGATTTGCGCTCATTGCGGTATTAAGTCTGGTGACAAGGGGTGTGGTGCGAAGGATCTGGTGATTCGGCACGTCAGAGAGATGTGCCCCCATGGTAATAGGCGGATATACCAGGCTTGTGCCGTATTGTATCTGGAGCCTGGAGATGGCGTCTGTATTGTCGCTGGTCCAGATCTGTGGCATATAATAGAGCATGCCCGGGTCAAAACGTCCGCCGCCCCCTGCACAACCCTCAAAAAGGATATGCGGGAAGCGGTCATTGAGTTCATCAAGGATGCGGTAGAGCCCGAGGATATAGCGGTGGAAGATCTCCCCCTGCCTGTGGGCCGGATACGCCACAGAGAACACCTCGGTCATGTTTCTGTTCATATCCCACTTCACATAGGTTATGGGCGCACTGGATAAGACATCTGCAATCACATGGACGATCCAATCGCAGACCTCATCACGTGAAAGATCCAGGACAAGCTGATTCCTTGATTCGGTTTGCTGCCTTCCTGGCACATGCAGGCACCAATCCGGGTGTTCCCGGTAGAGATCACTGTTTTTTGATACCATCTCCGGCTCCATCCAGAGCCCGAACTCCATACCAAGGTCCAGCACCTTTCTGGCAAGCCCTGAAAGACCATCGGGCAGCTTGGACCTGTCTTCATACCAGTCTCCCAGGCAGCAATTGTCATCGTTACGGTGCCCGAACCACCCGTCATCCAGGCAAAAAAGTTCAACGCCCAGGTCTTTTGCCTGCCTTGCTATCTCCAGGAGCCTGTCCATGTTAAAATCAAAATAGGTGGCCTCCCAGTTATTGATCAAGACAGGACGCGGCCGGTCCCTGAATTCGCCTTTGCAGAGTCTTTTGCGGTAAAGACTGTGGAATTGCCTGGACATGCTGCCGAGGCCTGACCCGGAAAACACCAGAACCGCCTCAGGTGTTTGGAACGAGGCGTCTTTTCCGAGCTCCCAGCTGAAGCCAAAAGGATTGATGCCCATGGAAACGCGGGCACCGCCGAACTCATCCACCTCTGTGAGGCCGAGGAAATTTCCGCTGTACACAAGACTGACCCCATAGACCTCGCCATGTTCCTCACCTGCATTATCGGCCATGAGCGCAAAAAATGGATTATGCTGGTGGCTACTGGCGCCCCTCCTGCTTTCAATGGACTGTATACCGGGAACAAGCCTGTGTCCCTCGATATCCCTTTCCCTTGCCCATGAACCGCATAGATGGACCATCTTGAACGCACAGTGCCTGAAATCCACATTCATACTCATGGCCCGCCCCAGCATAATGGGGGTTTTCCCCTTGTTATGGAAAACAACACTGCGCGTGATCACGTCATATGCCTCGTACGCAGTATAGACCAGAGAGACCTCGAGCGAACAAAGGGGATCAAAAAGCCGGATGACAAGGGTCTCTGCCTCGCTCTCTGCCTCCACATAGGTGGCGGGAAGTCCATAAAGAAGGGGTTTCCCCCTGGAGATATCATGTGAAAAATAGACCGGCCGGACAATGCAGGAGCCGTCCGGCCGATCCACCTCAAAGGCAGGTAAGCGGAAATCACCGTTTCCATAAAAAGGGTATTCCATGGGCATGGTATTATACGACAAATCATCGTGACCCGGATGAGAGGAAGGGGAAAAGGCCCTGAGGCTGGGATACCACAAATGACCAGGATCTGCCTGTCTCAAAGATCTGCCCCAATAGAGATGTACGATATCGCCCTGGGGCGTAACTTTCATGATATAACTGGTATTATTGGCCCTGAGATGAAAAATGCCACTGTCTTTATCAAAATGAATACCCATAATGCCCCTTATAACAATCCATGGTTCGACTCTCAACACCTCAATACTCAAACATTATGATTGATGAACTCGCAAAACCCCTGAAACCGTCATACCGGACCTGATCCGGTATGACGGTTTTGTTGAATTTACCGGATTCCCACTTTCGCCTGCCTGTACGCCTGTCTGCGTGCGACGCACAGGCATGTGTGAGTTCATCCCAATTCATTGTTTCGTGAACAGTTACCAGTTTTTTTAATCTCACTTAGGGTACAATTCCCCGCAGCTTGATGCGAAAACAAATTATTCTCTAAGAAAGCGCTTGACATTCTTAAGCATCTGTGTTATATTGAAAATGTAATGAAAACAATCCACAAAACATATAAAATGCGAATTTACCCGAACAAGGCACAGGTTGAACTAATGTCAAAACATTT
>JAYEKR010000182.1:0-2665 GCA_034661115.1 Thermodesulfobacteriota bacterium
TTGATGCTGTAACAGCAGCGATATCAATCTCCAGTGGGCAGCCATCGCAGCAGGGCATCTTTTTGCGGCAATAATCCTTTCCTAAAAAAACCATATATGCATGCAGATCCTTGTACACCCCAAGATCGCGGGGCAGTCCCTGCTCAAAGAGTTGCCTTATGTCGTCGTATCCCCACGAGGCGTCGATGACTTTGTGGCGCTCCAGGATCCTCCGGGTATAGGCGTCTATGACAAAGATCTGTTTGTCGGCCGCATAGCAGCATATGCTGTCTGCTGTCTCTTTCCCGACACCTTTTACATCGAGCAGTGTAGAGCGGAGCATATCAAGGTCCATACTGAAAAACTCATCCAGCCTGCCCTGGGAGACCTGAACGATCTTTTGTGTGAGATTCCTGATGCGCCCGGCCTTGATATTGTAATAGCCTGACGGCCGTATCAGGGCAGCCAGATCATCAAGGTCTGCATGGTGTATGGCATCCAGTCCGAGCATATCGTGTGTCCTGAGATTTTCAATGGCCTTTTCCACATTCGTCCACGCAGTATTCTGCGTCAGCACTGCGCCGAGCATAATCTCAAAGGGTGAATCCCCTGGCCACCACAGGGAAGGGCCGTAGGCCTTGAAGAGTACATGGTACAGATCGAGGGGATCAAAGGAATCAGTCAGTATGATCGCCACCTGATCTCTTTGATCTGCCGGAAAACCCCTTGAGCTTCTCTCTTATATCGGGTCTTGAATTTATCAGGATGGCGGTCATCTCCATCTCGTACTCTATGGCAGCCCTTGCATCGAGCCTGGTCACCACATCAAAGGCCCTTTTCAGGGCGCGCACAACATCAGAGGGCCTCCTGGAAAACTCATCCGCCCATGTATTCACCTCTTCCCTGAATCCTTCAGGAGAAACAATACTATTTACCAACCCCATATCCAGGGCCTCGCGTGCGCCTACCGGTTCCCCCCTGAAGGCCATTTCCTTGCTCTTTGCCATACCTATTCTGGACACAAGGGGCGTAAGCATGGGGTTGAATCCGTATTTTATCTCGGGATGACCAAAGATGGCACTCTCAGAAGCGATAATGAAATCTCCCATAAGGGCAAGGTTGAATCCTCCGCCAAAGGCGATACCGCTTACAGCGGCAATCAGGATCTTCTCATACTCCATGAGCCGGGTATAGACATCCATATAGGTATTAAAATACCGTTTAACCTCTTCATTGGAACATCCGGAAAACTCCTTGATATCCATACCGGCCGAAAAACATTCATCTCCCCCGGTAAGAACAACAAGCCTGACCTGAGAGTCTCTGCCCAAAGAATGTGTAAAAGCATGGTCTATCTCTTTGAGCATGCCATAGGAAAGCGCATTCATCTCATGCTTTCGGTTCATCTCAAGTACAGCCGTATCATCCCGGAAACTCAGTTTTATGAATTCATATGCCATAAAGGCCTCCAGAAAACATGCATTGTCTCAATGCTACATATGTGGCAATAAAGTGTCAATGGGCTTATCCCGGCATACGGGTTAGCAGCAGGGCGGTTGATTTGAGCACAGTGTATAGTCCAACCATCAAGATTGAGGGGAAGAGCCTGCCGTATGAACCAATCCATTACGCACTGTACTCCAGGTTTTCTTTTCACTCACAGACTTCCTCCATAAATTGTTCTCGGGATATCGGACGTTCGGATAATTGTCTCATTATAAACCCCGCATGGGCCGATTTGCTCTCCCGAACTCATCCTACCTGATATATGTCCTCGCCCCGACATATCTTCTTTTGTAATAATCAGCCGAAAGGGAGGTCCTGCATATCCTGTGGCCTGTTCCGGGTGCGTGGATAAAGGTATTGTCTCCCACGTAGATTCCCACGTGGCTCACCTTTCTACCGCCCGAGGTGGAAAAAAATACAAGATCGCCCGGTCTAAGCCAGTGTCGGTTGGTGCGCACTCCCTCGTGGAACTGCTGCCTGGATGTCCTGGGAAGGTCAAGCCCGTTAAAACGATATACGGCCATGGCCAGGCCGCTGCAGTCAAAGCCCTTGTCTGCCGATGTTCCTCCCCACTGGTATGGGATACCGATAAAGCCAGTAGCCGTTTTTACCAGGTCTTTCCTCAGTGCCTTAACAGATTGTCCCTTTTTCGAGGAAATGGCATATTGATCCGGCCTTACAATATAATAGGCATCTATCACCCCCTGCGTCTTCAGGTCTTTGGCCTTTGCCAGGGCAGACGCATACGAAGGAAAATTGCCGAAACGCACCTTGTAAAGATCAGACGGGTGGCGAAAATAATAGGCATTCAGCCCACTGTCCTCGAGTAACCTGGTGAGACCGGAGGCATTATCCACCTTTGAAAAGGCCCCGACCTGGATCGTATAGCCCATCCTCTTTATCTGCGGCAGGAAAGGTTGATGCACCGGGCTTCGGTGCGCACATCCCGCAATGGACACCAAAAACAAGATCCCGGCCACAATAAACAGAATATCTTTTATTATTTTCGCCATGCCTCATACATCGGCCAGATAGCCCTGCATGTTGAAAATCTGTAACCGTTCACGGAACGTGCTTTCCGCGTCACCCCCGCGAAGGCGGGGGTCCAGAAACGTGAATTATCTGGAACACTGGATTCCCGCCTTCGCGGGAATGACTGTGGTGGTGTTCCTGTTATTGT
>JAYEKR010000183.1:0-2638 GCA_034661115.1 Thermodesulfobacteriota bacterium
ATGGTTGCCCCTTTTTTTACCAGTGTGGGGCGCGACTGATCCATCTTCTTAATCCCGGCCCGCGGATTACAGACATTTGTGAAGACCATGGACGGGCCGCAAAAAACATTATTTTCAAGGGTTACACCCTTATATATACTGACATTGTTCTGGATCCTGCAGTTTTTTCCAATTGTGACATCCGGGCCTATGACCACATTCTGGCCAATATTGCATCCTTCGCTGATTTTCGAGCCAGAGAGGATGTGTGAAAAATGCCATATCTTTGTCCCGGCACCTATGAGGGCGCTCTGGTCTATTTCGCTTGTCTCATGCACAAAATAATCAGGTGAATCCGCGTTAAACCGGATGGTTTTGCCTTCATGCTCCAGGGAATCCTGGCCGGCCTTGAGGACCCGCAACACACCTATACCCTCTGTTGCATCTGTACGCGGAATATTCCTGGACTGGATACACTCTATAAAATGCTCACATTCACAAAGCAAAGGCTCTGCCTCTTCGACCATCACGCATTTTGCCTGCTTTTTGTCCGGCACTGGAATGCCATTGTTCCACTGAATATTGTGGGGATATAACTGTAATTTTTTTGCCCAGGGCTGGGTATCGTTGAATACGGCCATACCCTTTTCGCCCACCACCACAAGCATTTGTTCCTTGAATGGGTGCAACCAGGAGACAAACACATGGGCCTTGAGTCCGCTTGAAAACGAAAGATGCGTGGTGGTGACATCGGCAATCTTTTTATGCAGATAATTACCGCCGATTGCGGTTACGGTCTCAGGCATTTCATTGGCCAGTGAAAGGATCATCGAGATATCGTGAGGGGCAAAGCTCCAGAGGATGTCCTCTTCGCGGCGGATTTTTCCAAAATTGAGGCGATTGGAATAGATATAATAGATCCTGCCCAGGTCTCCTGCCATGATAATTTCCCTGAGCCGGTTAAATACCGGATGATACTGCAGAAGATGTCCGACCATCAATATCCGGGCATTTTTTTCGGCAATATCCTTCAATTCACGGGCATCATTCACATCAAGGGCCAGGGGTTTTTCCACATAGACATCCTTGCCTGAAAACAGGGCTTCGCGGGCAAAGGAAAAATGCATGGCCGCTGGCACAGCAAGGACAATACCCCTGATTTGCGGGTCTGCCAGGACATCCTGATAACAGGTTGTGGTCAATACATCGGGGTACCCTGTACCTGAAGCCTGTTCATTGATATCACAAATGGTCCTCAGGACACCCATTTCGTGATAGTTCCTCACCAGGTTCTTTCCCCAGTATCCCGCGCCGATTACGGCTATTGACCCCTTGCTTGGGCTGTAATCCATTATTATCCTTCCTTACAGACTTGCCTCACGAATAACTGCAGCTATATATTCCTGGGTCTCTGCATCAAGATAGGGATGCATCGGCAGGCTGAAAATACGCTCCGCTGCCTGTTCAGCATGCGGGAAAGAACCTTTTGTGTATCCCAGATAGGTATATCCGCTTTGAAGATGCAGGGGTATGGGGTAATATATGGCCCAAGGGATACCTTTTTCCTTCAATCCCTGCAAAATTTCCTGCCTGCAGGGACTGAGCAGGGAATATTGCGCCCAGGCACTCTGCATCCCGTCCAGGACCATTGGGCACTGTATATTGCTGGATGGACCAAGGAGCCTGGTGTATCTGTCGGCAACCTGCTGCCTGAGTTCGATCTCTTCGGAAAATATCGAGAACTTGGCCAGCAGAATGGCTGCCTGCATGGTATCCAGGCGGCCATTGATCCCGATGCGCACATTATTGTACTTGTCCATTCCCTTGCCATGCACACGCACGGATTCAAGCCTTTGTGCAAGGTTGTCATCGTCTGTAAAGACCATTCCCCCGTCACCATAAGCGCCCAATGGCTTGGCAGGAAAAAATGAAGTCGCGGCAATATCCGCAAGGCTGCAGGCCTTTGCGCCATTAAAAGACGCACCAAAGGATTGAGCCGCATCCTCGAGAACAAAGAGATCATGTTCTGCAGCAATATCCGCAAGGCCTTTGTAATCCGCGGGCTGGCCGAAAAGATCCACCGCGATAATCCCTCGCGGCCTCAGTTTATCATAACCCTCAGGAAGTGGATATTTCCCCGGGTCTGCCTTTTCCAGCGCACAGATGGCATTCTCCAGGCAGGCAGTATCTATATTAAAAGTGACCGGATCTATATCCACAAATACCGGTGTTGCACCCACAAGGGCACAGACCTCGGCGGTCGCCACAAAGGTAAAAGGTGTGGTAAAGACTGCATCACCCGGCCCCACATCACAGGCCATCAATGCCATGAGCAGCGCATCCGTACCAGAAGAACACCCTATGGCATGCCCGGTACCACAATAGGCGGCAAGCCTTTCCTCCAGTTCTTTCACCTCAGGCCCCATGATATATTGTCCGGCGGACAGGACACGGTCGATATTTTCCCTGAGCCGGTCAATGATCCTTTTTTGTTGAGCCTGCAAATCAATAAATGGTATATTCAAAAAACAACTCCTTGAGGGGATAACCGGCCCTGGCCGGTTATCCGGATCGAGCCATGCCAATGGGCTGATCCGGTCCAGCCTCACTGGTGGATTCCCCTGGAATAGCTGGGTTCATATATACAATATGGAGGAGT
>JAYEKR010000184.1:0-2634 GCA_034661115.1 Thermodesulfobacteriota bacterium
TGAGGTGTAGAGCAGCCGGGAGGAATCACGACCGAGCTCCTGGCTAAGGGCCTGAGACCCCATGGCCAGCATCTCGCCTATGTGCCCCTTTTTCACGGCTGCCATTTTTACCAGGTCCGAGAGCATAGCCATATCGCCGAAACATATCTCCCTTTCCAGGTATCCTTTATTGATTATCCCCTTTTCCACACACTCCGCCACAAAGGCCAGGGTCACGCCGAAACTGATGGAGTCCAGGCCCATCTCGTCACACATGGTGTTTGCATTAAAGATGGAAACCACGTCCGAATTCTCGAGCATGGAGCCCATGGCATAGAGGGTCTCATACTCCGGCATCTTTTCCGTGTGCCCGGCAAACGCGCCATGAGGCACTCTCACCTCTTTGCCGCAGGCAAGCGGACACCCCCTGCACCCGATATTCCTCTGAACATATCGCTCATGGATATATCGCGCACCGATCAAAGAGGCCTTTCCAAAGATCTCCCTTGTATTATTGCGGGTTCCGAGTTTCCCCATATCATTGACCTTTTCCACCAGGACCGGGGTGCCATACCGGGTCAGGTCCTCTCCTTTTTCCCTCAAACCCTTTATTCGTGATTTCAGGTGGGCCTTTAGTCCCTGCTGGTCTGCCACCTGTGGCCGCATAGAACCCCGCACCACAAGGCCTTTAAGCATCTTTGATCCAAGGACCGCCCCGAGCCCGCCCCGGCCTGCAGCGCTCTTTCTCCTGCCGCTCATAATAATACAGGCATAGGTAATAAGGTTTTCTCCGGCAGGACCTATCATCGCGGTCTGTACGCCCTTTCCCTTTTCCCAAATGGCCATCTCATGGGCATCTGAGGTGTTTTTGCCCCACATGGCAGAGGCATCACAGATATGTACATCACCTTCATCAATAGAGAGATACACCGGGGAAGATGCCTTTCCGCAAATCACGACCGCATCAAAACCAGAACCCTTGAGCATGGAGGCAAAATCCCCACCAAAATTGGAATCAAAGAACAATCCGGTCTGGGGCGAAATGCCCGCCATATGCCCCCTTCCGCACCCCCATACCGGTGTCCCGTTCAAAGGCCCGGTGGCAAAGACAATACAATTTCCTTCATCCAGCGCGCCTATATCCGGCGGGCAGAGATCGTAAATGATCTTTGCCGCAAGGCCGTTACCGCCCAGATACCTGCGTGCATGCACCGGGTCAAGGGCCTCAACCCTTGTCTCACCACGGCCAAGATCCACAAACAAGAGACTGCCCATATAACCATTCATATCACCTCCATCCTGAACGTTAACCTTCCACATCCAACGTTCAATGAACGCCTACCCTATCATCTATGAGAATCCTCTTCTGAGACATCCACCATGACCTTGACGGCCCTGCCTGTATTTATCCGGTCCCTGTATATTGCGGGCAGACCGGAGAGTGCAGTATGGTCACTGATCAAGGCCTTCGCATCGATCAGGCCATCTGCCATCCATTCCAGACATTTTTTGTTTTCCTCGTGGGTATTGGAATAGGCCCCGCAAAGGAATACCTCTTTGAAATTAAGGACCAGAGGCATAATGCTGACCTGCTGCATGATTATACTCACGATACAGACCGTACCGCCTATGGAGACCGCGTCAAGGCCTGCCTGGACATTCCCCGGCACGCCGGAGCACTCGAACACCGTGTCCACACGTATATCCCCTATTGTTTCCATCATAGAAACAGGTTCGGTTACCATGTCCGCCCCGATCTCAAGGGCAACAGCCCTCTTTGACTCAACCGGCTCCGAGATGATGATGGGGCCAAACCCCATTTTTTTGAGGACCATAACCAGGCCCAGGCCTATGGCTCCCCCGCCGATGATCAGGGCCGATCCGCCATGGGCCTTTGTGACATTGACTGCATGAAGACAGGTGGCAAAGGGCTCTGCCATGGCTGCATTGACCATATCCACATTGTCGGGCACATTGATGAGCATGGAGGGATACACCTTCAGGTATTCGGCAAACCCGCCAGGCAGATCACCAATACCTATGGTACGCCTGCCTTCCTGACATAGCTGTGGCTTTGACATACGGCATTGCCGGCATTTGCCACAAAAGGTGGGTCGGATTACAACCCTTGTCCCTGACTCCACACCCTGCACATTTTCACCCATTGCCGCCACGACACCACCAACCTCGTGCCCCAAAATGGTATTATCGTCAAGACCGTGGTTTTCCACCAGGGAATGGTCTGACCCGCAAAAACCCGTGTTTATCACCCGGACAAGGACCTGGTCTTTTTCGAGCTCGGGCATGGGCACATCGACAAAGACAAGCCCGTCAGACGCAGAATATTGTACTGCATTCATGGTTTCCTCCTTTTCAAACTACATGATTGAATATGTACCGCTCAAATTTCCGAACACAAGGATCGAGACACCCAGACACACGGCAGCGACAAGGGTCATGACTATACCGGTCTTAACCATGTCTCCAATGGAAAAATACCCGGCCGAATACGGGATCACATTGGTCGGTGTCTCTGTAACCAGAATAAAGGCAAGGGAAGAGGTAAAGGCCGCTGGTGCACATATCAGCCAGGGATTGATGTTCAGATCATTGGCTAATGCGATCAAAAGGGGGATAATAATGGTGCCTGTAACC
>JAYEKR010000185.1:0-12842 GCA_034661115.1 Thermodesulfobacteriota bacterium
GGCGCTGTAATGTATGGCATATCCCGGATCATTCCTCGGGTCATGCATGGGAAGCTCCTGGCCGCCGGCATGGATGGCAAAGGCATCCGATCCCTGGCCGATCCGTTCAGACGCCTTTTTTGTGCCGTCTGCAAAGAGTTCACCGATATTGCCCTCCCGGGCTGTCATCTTTTCAATAAACGCGATTATCGCCTCAGTATTTCCCCATGTCAGGTCGATGCCGTCTATATCACTGGCACTGATCAACCCATTTTCAAGGCATTCCATGGCAAAGGCCACGGTGGATCCAGCGGATATGGAATCCATGCCTGCACGGTTAAGCACCTCATTGAGATAAAAGATCATTTCCGGGTCATCGTTCATAAGAAGGCCGCCAAGGGCAAGAACTGTCTCATACTCTGGCTTGTGGGTCTCGGAATATTTTCCAGTGGTGGAGCATATCCCCCCGCACCCGATGGGGCAGGAATAGCAATGATATTTTCTGGTCTGCACACGGATAAAAACATCCGCATTCGTTGTCTTTGACTTCGAAGCACCGAAATCCTTGTTCGTCCCCTTCCAGTTCTTTATGGGGGAATCCCCTGCCTCTATGGAATACTGGTTTTGGAAGACAGTGCCCCATTTCTGGAGCAAGAGCTTAAAGAGTAACCCGTCCTGTGCCATCTGCGTGGGCATAATACGCATCATGGCCCCTATATAGGGTAAGGCTGAACCAGGAGGCAAAGGAACGGAAGAACCCTTTGAGATAAAATCAGAGGCCTTTTTTGTCAATCCCTTCATCCCTGCCTTGTCATAGACCTCTATCTTTTTTCTGCCGGCAAGGCAAAGGGCCTTTAGTCTCTTTGACCCCATGAGAGCGCCTAGACCTGACCTGGCCGCAATCCGTCCCTTGTCATTACATACGCCGGAGATCAGGGAAAGCTTTTCTCCGGCCGGGCCTATGCAGGCGACTTTGGCCGATTTCCCATGCCTTTCGATCAGCATTTCCTCGGTCTCTACCGCATCATTGCCCCATAGATCGGATGCGTCCTTTAACTCGGGGACACCCTTGGGGTCGATATAGAGATACACCGGGTCTTTGCTGATACCGGTAAAGAATACCCCGTCATAACCGCATCTCTTGATGGCGGGCGAAAAGGTGCCTCCGCAGTTTGCATCACCCCAGCCCCCGGTAAGGGGTGACTTGCCTGTCACCATCCAGCGGCCGGTAATGATGCTGCCGGTCGCAGTGAGCAGGCCGGATACAAAACCCAGCATATTGTCCGGTCCCAAGGGGTCTGCACCCTTGGGTATACGGTTATACAATATGTACGCACCCAGGCCCATGCCTGAAAGATATTTTTTATATACAGCCTCAGGAATTTCTTCTTCATTGATCTCGCGCGTGCCAAGATCAAGGACCAGGACCTTACCCATATAACCAGATGCCATAAACCCTCCTTTGATCTTATGAACCCGTATGAGCTGCGCTCACAACCAAGAATGAAAAACCATGTCTCCCTGACTCGTCACCCTCGCCTGCGAAGTGCGACGCATTTGGCAGGCGGGAATGACGGTAATCTTCTCGAAAATAACGGTCGCAATATATCATAATGCCCCATTTACCCTTGCCTTAAATATCAGTAGCGGCCGATATTTTCCGCTATATAATCAGCTGTCCGGTTTGCAAAGCTCATGATGGTGATCTGTGGATTGACGCCCAGGGAGGTCGGAAACGGACTGCCGTCCGGGATAAACAGGCCCTTGATGTCATGCGCCTCCAGGTTCAGGTCAACCACGGACTTCCTGGGATCATTCCCCATACGGCAGGTTCCCAGGGGATGAAATGCCATCACATCAAAATGCCAGGGCCTTATCTTTATTGCATTGAAGGCCTTGAGTTCATCCCTGGAATGAAGTACAGGCATGGAATAACACCCGGTAAAGACCCTTTTGGCGCCCGCGGCAAAAAAGATATCCGCAAGATATGCAACCCCCTTGCGAAAAAGCTCGGCATCTTTCTGATTCATGGAATACCAGGCAAGAAAGGAATAACCAAACATGGCAGGAAACACCCTGCCCCTGGTCGTATCACTGATCAAAAAGCCAAACGCGGCCAAATTGCGGTAATGTGCAGCCAGATATTTATGTTCCTCTCCCACACCAGGCAGGGCCATGGCCATTATCCCTGGCGGGATAAAGATACCCTCCATATGGATACCCTCTGCCGAATAAGCGTCCATCTGTCCGCCCTGGGATACGGCATGATGACCGTCCACAATCTCGTCCATCTCTGCTACAACCCTTCCACATGGATGAATGGTGAGCCCCTTTCCAAGCTCTCCGCTCGTATTGGCAAGCCTCTGGCGCAGCAGAAAAGCCGGGGTGATCAAGGTACCCATGGCCGTACACACGATCTTTGAACGCACACGAACACGGTACCGCATCTTTCCTCTCGATGGATCCATGACATGGCCGGAGATCCCTTTTACCCTGCCTGACTCAACCAGGAGTTTTTCTGCCCTGCAATTCGCATATATCCGGGCGCCGGCCTTGTCTGCCCTGGGTACGTAGGTGATCTCCATGGACTGTTTTGCTCCCTTGACACAACCCCACTGGCATGCACCTGCCCCGTCACAGTTCTTTACATTATGCTTTAACGGGGTTACCTCCAGGCCAAGCCGGGAGCTTCCCCTTTTCATGATCTTGTAACAATTGCCGAGCTGATCTTCACTCAACTCGGTCACATTGATCTCATCTTCCACCCGTTCAAAATAAGGCACAAGATCCTTATACTCGAGCCCCTTGCAATCGTATTCCTTCACCCACTGATCAATGACAGACTCAGGGGTCCTGAAACAGGTGGCGGAGTTGATGGTGGTTGTCCCGCCTATGCCCTTACCAAGGGTGATGGACGCAGGGGGAAGACCGAGTGCCATGGTCGCACCACTGTCCCTGTACATCATGGCCATCATATCACCGGGATCCTGGTTGAAATTGCGGGTGGAAAAAGAACTCCCCTCTTCCAGGACCACCACATTCAGGCCCTTTTGCGCCAACTCCTTTGCAACCACGGCGCCACCCGCGCCTGTACCCACAACACATACATCCGCGACCTCATCGATATTGCCCTTATAATCCTTGAATTCTTTTATCATCGTGGCCCCCATCAATCCTTCAACCCTTCGAAATCAGGGCTGTTTGGAAATTTCTCATGATAACCGATCGCATCCTTGACCTCATCGAGCCCGTAAAACGCGGGGAAAACCAATACCTTTACAATCAAAATGGACAAGGGTCCGGGAAAAGGTGAATGTTCAATAAAATGGAACATCTCGGTGAGCTCACGCTCATCCATGGATGTCATTGGTCTGTGATTTCTCATGAACACAAGGGGCCAGCCATAGTTCAGTACATGGCATATCGCCCGGAGTCCAAACCTGGTCATAAAGGGCATGCGTGAGAGCATATAGTCGGTCCGTGGCAGCCACTTTTCGCTGAGCTCTGCAGCGCCCACTTCAAAACTGCTTCCCCCCGACGGTATGATCCCTGAACCCATTGCCTTGATAATCTGTGCCTCTTTTTTACTCAAACACCTGTACGACATCAAAGAACCTCCTTTTGATTGACAATTCCCCCGGTTTTCTATTCAATGGCCAATGCATTTGACTTTTCACCACCCGCTGCCCGGCTGCCTTTTTTGTTTGCCCATTCAGACCATGCAGGACCCTGTCACCCCTCAAACAGTTCCCCTGTACAAAGACGGGCAGACAAAACAAAGCCAATGGCCTCACGGTATGGGAAATACACCACTGAATCAGATATACGATCGCCAGAAGACACCGGCGTGACTGTCCCGTAACAAGTCCTATGGGTTCGGTAGATATTCCAGGGCCAGATATTGGTCTTTTCTCCCACATAACGGTATGCCTTTCCATCATCAGCCGTAAAATCAAGCTCATAACGGATCTTGCGGCCATTAAAATACATAAGGTGCAGGCTTCCCTCACAATCCGCCCTGTCAACAAGCCCCTTGACTGTAATAAAACCCCTTACACGGCTGAACAAAAACTCATCGGAAAAGGGGTTCAGGAACTCTAACAGGTTCTTGTTACCCCATGTAATGGAAAAATGAAGAGGCTGTTCCCCTTCGGTTCCCTTTCCAGAGACAAACCGGTGCGTACCCACCATGATCTCGTCCACCTTGAAACCGACCATACCCTACCCCCTCCAGACCCATTAGAGGGCCTGCATTTATTTGGTTATCCATGATCTCTACAGCAATACATTTACACCCTTTGCCTGGCACCCAACAACCGGATAATCTTTATATCCTGCATATTGCACATCCAGGATAGACCAGCCTTGATATTAATACTGAATATTCAGTATTAATATCGGGGATTGGCCGCCCTGTCAACAAAAAAAAGGGACCATGGTTATTTTATCCGCCTTAATATTCCCTGTCATCTGCTAAATTCGGTGGTAGACCCATTCCCCACCATTGCGCAACGCCTTTATCCATGTTAACGACAATGCCATGCATAATATATGTAGTATCATACTGGCTGCAGGCAAAGGCACACGCATGAAGGCGTCCAGGCCCAAGGTCCTTCATGAAATTCTGGGCCTGCCACTGATATACTATCCCATTGACCTGGCACAGAGCTTCAGCAGAAAAACCATCATTGTGTACGGCCACAAAAAGGAACTTTTAGACACATACCTTGAGGGCTTTGACCTGGAAAAGGTGGTGCAGGAGACACCACTGGGTACCGGACATGCAGTCATGCAGGCATCCGGGCTCATCCGGAAGATATCCCCAGACAGCGTCCTGATCATCCCCGGAGACATGCCCCTTGTACAAAAAGGCTCCATTGCCTCGCTCATAGACACCTTTACTTCGACCAAATCCGACATGGGCATACTCACGGCCATATTTGATAATCCCCATGGTTACGGCCGCATCAAGAGGGACGACGAGGGCCGGGTAATTTCCATTGTCGAAGAGGTCGAGGCATCCCGGGAGGATAAAAAGATCCGGGAGATAAATACCGGGGTCTATATCATAAAGACCTCATTTCTGCTTGATGCCGCATCCAGGATTGAGTCAAACAATAAAAAAGGCGAGTTTTTCCTGACCGATATCGTGGGCATGGCAGACAAAGTAAGCGCCTGCATCACAGAAGACTCCAATGAGGCCCACGGCATCAACTCGCAAAAACAGCTTGCCCATGCGGCATCTGTCATGCAACACAAGATCCTTGGCCTCTGGATGGATGCAGGAACAACCATCATTGACCCAAACACCACGTGGATAGGCCCGCAGTCCAGGATCGGAGAAAATGTGGAGATATGGCCCAACAGCCACATTCTGGGTACATGCAGGATCAAAGACAATACGCGCATCATGCCGAACACATGGATACAGGACTCCCATATCGCAGAGGACTGTATCATCGGGCACAACAGCATCCTTGAACACGCAGAGATCAAAAAGAAAACCACACTAAAGGAATACACCGTGATACGCGAATAAATTGTAAGTTCTCAATCCGTCATTATTAAACAGGGCTTTAACTCTGCGTCCTCTACGTACCTGCGGTGAGGCCTTTTTCCAGTCCTTCGCCCGGGGGCACAGTCCGCGCAGGATTATTACAAAAAATTAAATATAAAAAAGGAAGAAGATATGTCATACAAAATCGCATTATACCCGGGAGACGGAGTTGGCCCGGAGGTTGTAAGGGAAGCAAAAAAGGTACTCGATGCCTGCAGCATGGAGATTGAATATACCACCTTTGACTGGAGTACCGCATTATATGCAGGTACAGGACGCTGCGCACCGGAGACATTCCTCGACCAACTCAAGCCCTTTGATGCCATCTTGTTCGGGGCGCTTGGAAATGCCGAAAATGCACCGGATCATGTGGCGGTACAGCCCCTGCTCGACATGCGCAAGGGCTTTGATCAGTACGTCAATATCCGCCCTGCCCTGCTTTATCCTGGAGTGGAGTCACCACTGAAGGCGGTAAAACCCTATGATATCGACATGGTTGTCATCAGGGAAAACACAGAAGGGGAATACACCTCCATGGGCGGCAGGCATTATGTGGGCACACCCAATGAGACGGCCATGCAGATAAACTACTTTACCCGCATGGGAACCGAGCGTATCATCCGTTATGCCTTTGAAACCGCGCAGAAAAGACCCAAAAAACACCTGACCAGCATAACCAAGTCAAACGTTCTCAAATACAGCATGGTATTCTGGGACAGCATCTTCAATGAGATTGCAGAAGAATACCCGGAGGTAAACTCGGATTCAATGCTTGTGGATGCAGCGGCCATGAATCTTGTGCGTTCCCCGGAGATATTCGATGTCATTGTCGCCTCAAACCTTTTCGGGGATATCCTCACAGACATTGCATCTATCACCATCGGGGGGATGGGTTTTGCCGGGAGCGCCAATATCAACCCGGAACGTATATTCCCCTCCATGTTTGAACCCGTTCACGGCTCAGCACCGGACATTGCAGGTAAAAACATGGCAAACCCTGTTGCCGCCATCCTCAGTGCCGCGATGATGTGCGACTTTCTTGGAGAAAAAACGATCGGATCAAAGATCAGGGATGCCCTATGCGATCACCTCAAAGAGGACAGGATCAAGACCCCGGACAGGGGAGGAAAAGATTCCACCTCACAGGTGGGGAATGATATTGCGAAACGGCTATAACCGCTGTCATGAATATTCCCCTTGTTCCCGCGTCAACACCTCGCGGGAACAAGGGGGAAAAGAGGCTACCTGGCCTTTGAATATTTCAGAAGATAAACCAGTCTCATAAAGTTTGCCTCGACCATATTTATCTTTTTTCCTCCACCGATAAATGAGGCCTCGATATTTGCCTTGCATCCCTTTTCAAGGACCTGGCAGACTGCATGGGCCTCATCCATGCTTGATCCAAGGCATAGACCCCCGTTATTGCGCAGGAAAACCGCGCTGCGTCGCCTAAGCGCCCTGATGACTGTCCTTGCACCGCGGTGATGGTCAACAGATGGGACATAGTCAGCCACCCTGACATCGGGCCCCGCAATCTGGGCGAAGTCGTCAAGCATGGGCGGAACCCTCTTACCCGCCCTGGATACAGTAACAACACTCAATTGTTTTGAATGAATGATGGCAGAGACATCCTTGCGTGCCTGGTATATCTCTGCATGCAGACCATACTCCGGGGCAGGCGGGTTTTTGTCCTTGTCATAAGAAAAATATTTCACGTCCACCGCTACAAGGTCAGAAGACTTGAGCATAGGCGCAACGATATTTCCGGGTGTAATAACCATGCAATCCCCTTCACGCATACTGAGACAATAGTCATGATCAAGGACAATGCCCTCCTCTACTATCTTTACGATCCACTCCATGAGACAGCCCCTGATTTCATCGGTATTTATCATTATTCTTCACCCCTTATTCTTCACCCCTTCAGCAAAGGTTTTCGAGATAATATTTATGCATTTGAGAATGCTCCACATCACCGGTGGCCCCGGCAATGCGGCAATAAGCCTTTTCGATAAAGGCCCGGCATGCCGCCTCAAGTACCCTGGCCACTTCAAAGGCCTCGTCCATTGTTTTGCCCACGCATACGGCCCCGTGATTGGCCATAAGTGCACAGGAATGCCCCTTTAATGCCCTGGCAGTAGCCTTTGATAATTTTTTTGTGCCAGGAAGCCCATATCCGGCGCAAAGGACCTGTGTTCCCAGGATTGCCTGCCATGCCTTATCCTCCACCAAAACATTGCACCGGGCAGCCGCGGCAATGGAGGCATAGATCTGGTGGGTATGGATCACGGCATTGGTCTCTGGATCCATCCGGTAGGCCCCGGCATGTATCCCCTTTTCGCTGGACGGCTTGATATCACCCTCATATCCCAGGTCTTCGATCCTGACCTGGATGACCTCACCAGGCCCCAATGTCTCATATGCCAGGCCGCTGGGCGTAATCACAAAGCTGTCATCATCGACCCTCACGCTGATATTACCCCAGGTCCGGGCGATCAGGCCCTCTGAAATCAGGCGCAGGCCTGAACTGCAGACAAGTTCTTTTTTCTCTTGGATATCCATATTATCTCCCTTCCATTGTTGCCAGAAACCGGATCATATCCATGAATCCCCAATATGTCCAGGGTCTTCATGGAGGCCCTGTCTGCCAGGGGCCTGAGAGACAGCCTGAACCCGGACAATCAGGGGGATCTCTATGACCACATTCACCTCCTTTATGACCAGGAAGACCGTCGCATAGACCATATCCTTGTCAATAAGGTCATCAAAAAAAACAGATGTTATCAGCGTAAATCTATGTTTTAATAAAATATGCAATAATATACACCCTTCGGATCATTTTGGAATAATGGCCCGTATAAAGATATAATGGGAGGGATTATGGAATCACAGGGATCAAAGGTCTACACCTACCGGTGGGTTGTTCTGTTTGTCTTTGCACTGGCCAATGCCATGATCCAGATTCACTGGGTCAACTACGCGCCCATTACCACAAAGGCTGCCCTGTACTACGGCGTAACCCCCCTGAAGATAGGCGCACTTTCCATGCTTTACATGACAGTTTTCCTTGTCTTCTGTATCCCGGCATCATACGTGATCGACACCTATGGCATCAAGGTGGGGGTGGGCTTCGGCGCCATACTCACTGCAATCTTCGGCGTGATGAAGGCCATATTCCCAGATAACTACCAGATGATCTTTTATGCCTATATCGGCCTGGCCATTGCCCAGCCCTTTATCATGAACGCCATGACCAAGGTGGGCGCCAACTGGTTTCCCATCAGGGAACGCGCCATGGCAGTGGGGCTCGCGGCCCTTTCCCAGTATATCGGCATCAGCCTGGCCATGGGGCTCACCCCGTTCCTGGTAAACGCCTATGGCATGGAAGGTATGCTGAATATCTATGCAGTGGCCTCTGTGATTACTTCCCTGTTCTTTCTCCTTTTGTGCCGGGACCGGCCTGACCTGCCTCCGGATATCGAGACCTCGGCTGAAAGGATTGCCGTATTCGCAGGCCTGAAAAACATATTCAAGGACCGCGACATGATCATGGTCCTGTTTATCTTCTTCATAGGACTGGGCATGTTCAATGCAGTGACCACCTGGATCGAACAGATCCTGGCCCCCAGGGGCCTGACGTCAGAACAGGCAGGCCTGATCGGGACAGCCCTCATGCTCGGTGGTATTTTGGGTGCCATCATCCTGCCCATCATGTCAGACATAAAACGCAAGAGAAAACCTTTTTTGATTATCTGCATGGCAGGGATGTTTCCCGGGCTTATCGGGCTGACCTTTGTTACGAGCTTTGCATGGCTGGCGGCCAGCGCCTTTGTCATGGGATTCTTTATCATGGCAGCCGGGCCCATCGGTTTCCAGTACGGTGCCGAAATAAGCTATCCCGTACCGGAATCCACCTCCCAGGGCATGATCCTTTTGTCCGGACAGATCTCCGGCATCATCTTCATCCTTATGATGGACAAATTCCGGCTTTCTGACGGGTCCATGACCCCCTTCATGATCGCGTTTATCGTCATGATGCTTGCGGTTGTCGTCCTGACACTAAGGCTGAGAGAATCCCCCCTGATCCTGGCGGATGGCCGGCCAGTACAGCCCGTCAACAAAGACTGAAAGGCGGCAAGGACCCGGGAGGCCGCCGCCTGCCGAGTTTCTTACCGTCCCGGCACCCACTGGAAACGTCTGGGGAAACATAAGTCAAACATAGACCCAGGCGTCACACATATTGCCTTGACATGCATAAAAGACACTATTATAAAGTATGAAGTTAAACTTTATACTTTTGGAGGTCTGAGATGGCTGATTATGATGTGGTAGTAATCGGGGCTGGAAATGGCGGGCTGACAGCCGCTTTGAGCTTGGCTCGAAGCGGGGTGAAAACCTTATTGCTGGAAAGACACAATGTGCCCGGTGGATGTGCCACGACCTTTGTGCGCGGCCGGTTTGAGATGGAGGTGGCCCTGCACCAGCTCAGCGGCATGGGAACGGATAGTGTTGCCGGACCTTTACGCGGCCTGTTGAAAGGCCTGGGGGTGATGGACAAGCTGGAATTCGTCGAGCAGCAGAATCTCTACCGGCTGGTCATACCGGAGGCCTTTGATATCACGCTCAAGGCCAATCGCGTGGAGATCGAAAAGACCCTTAGTGCACGTTTTCCACAGGAAAAGGACGGCATCAAAAAGTTTTTTGACATGCTTTACACATTCTGCACCCAGATGATCAGCATCCTCTACATGCATGATCCAGAGGCGAGACCGGAAAAATACCCGCTCTTTTACACCTATGCCCTCAAGGACGCGCAGGGTGTCATCGACCAATACCTCAAGGATCCATACCTGCAGGCCGCGGTCAACATGTACTGGGGTTATGCCGGCCTACCGCCGAGCAAGCTGAGTTTTTCAGACTTTGCGATCATGCTCTTTGCCTATATCGAATTCAAACCATATCATATCAAAGGCGGTTCCCAGGCGCTCTCAAATGCCATTCTGGATACCTTTCTCGAGGCAGCAGGCGATGTGCGGTTCAACTGCGGGGTCAAAAAGATTGTCATTGCAGACAACAAGGTGCGCTCTGTAATCACTGAAGACGGGGATGAGATCAGCACCCAATATGTTGTATCGAATGCAGGCCCTGTTCCGACCTTTATTGACATGATTGGTCCCGAAAACTGCCCCGCCGAACAGCTCAAAAAACTGGGCGCAAGAACCATCGGGCCCTCTGCCTTTACAATATACATGGGGCTCGATCGGGACCCGGCTGATCTGGGGATAGACGTGACCACCAATTTCATCTGCTCTAATTCAAACATGGAGCAGGGCTATGCCAAATGGCACACCCTCGATAAACCCGAATATAGCCTTTTGTCATGCTATGATATCGATGATCCGGATTGTTCTCCGCCAGGGGCCTGCCAATGTTCACTCGTCAATCTCGTGTATGGAGATCCATGGCTTGCCATGGACCCACACCAGTATTACGATTTCAAATATCGCTATGCAGCCGCCATGCTCGAGCTGGCGGACAAGGTGTTTCCAGGTTTCAGCAGCCATATTGAAGAATGCGAGGTGGCTTCGCCCCTCACGCATATTCGCTACCTGGGACATCCGGGAGGGTCGATCTACGGGTCGGATCAATGGCCAAAGGAGTCAAGCATGTTCTTGAATTCACGCTCGATGATAGAGGGCCTGTTCTTTGCCGGTGCATGGAACGGCTCGGGTGGTTTCCAGCCCACACTGGAAAGCGGTGGTTCAGTGGCCAAGATTATTGCAAAAGAACTGGGATATTAGGGGGAAAACAATGGGTATCAGAGATGCAATAAAAAATGTCCAGGGTTATCAGGAAATCCAAAAAGATATTGAGGTATTGGAAAAATATGGAAAGGGCTATGCCAGCCGCAAGAGTGATTATGCACAGGTCATAGAGCTCCTGCACCCCAAAAGCCTGAACCTGGTGGTCTCGGAGATTATCCGGGAAACCAAAAGTGCCAGAACACTGCGCCTTGTCTCCCGGGACAAACCATTGCCGCCTTTTATGGCCGGCCACTATATCAACCTCAATGTGGAATGGGACAAGATCAGGACCAGCCGGCCCTACAGTATTGCCTCTTCTCCCACGCAGACCGCCTACTATGATATCACTGTCAGGCGGGTAAAAGATGGATTTGTCTCGAATTATCTCCTGGACGAGGTAAAGGTCGGGGATACCTTTGAAAGCAGCTCCCCTGCGGGCCTGTTCACCCATAATCCCCTTTTTCACAGCAAGGAGGCTGTATTCCTGGCGGGCGGCAGCGGGATCACCCCATTGATGAGCATGATCAGGGATGTAACCGACAGGGGGCTGGACCGCAGGATTCACCTGATTTACGGATGCACAAACAGCGATGATATCATCTACCATGAAGAACTAAAGGCACGCGCCGAAACCCATGAAAACTTCACATATGATATTGTCATCTCAGAGCCTGAAGAGGGATACCAGGGCCTGAGCGGGTTCATCGACCGCAAGCTGATCGAAAAGCTGGTGAAAAATATCTCTGCCAGGACCTTCTATATCTGCGGGCCGGCTGAGATGTACACATTTTGCCTGAATGCGCTCGACACCATGGATATCCCCAAACGCAGGGTCAGGACCGAGGTCATGGGGCCGCCAAAGGCGGTCTGTGAAGAGCCGGGCTGGCCAGTCGAGGTAAAGGCAAATGCAGTCTTCAAAGTCAGGGTAAAGGGCAGAGAAACCATAGATGCCAGGGCCGATGAACCCCTGCTGGTCTCCATGGAAAGGGCCGGCATCATGATCCCCAACCTGTGCCGCTCCGGGGAGTGCAGCCTCTGCCGTGTCAAGTTGCTCTCTGGCAGGGTCTATCAGCCAAAGGGGGTCAAACTCAGAAAATCGGACAGAAAATACGGCTATATCCACTCCTGCATGGCCTACCCCTTAGAGGACATCGAGATCATGATCTGATAAACCCGCATGAGCAGCGCACTCACAACCAAGGACGGGGGAAAAGGCCTCACCGCTGAGGAGCAGAGGACGCGGAGTTAGAATCTTATATAATATCACAAGGATAACCGTCACCCTCGCCTGCCTGCTGCAGGCAGGCCTGCGAAGTGCGTCGCACGCAGACAGGCGAAGGCGGGGGTCCAGAAACGTGAATTACCTGAAACACTGGATTCCCGCCTTCGCGGGAATGACGGGAGGGGAACAGAAATGACGGGAGGGGAACAGAAATGACGGGAGGGGAACGGGAATGACGGGAGGGGAACAGAAATGACGGGAGGGGAACAGAAATGACGGG
>JAYEKR010000186.1:0-12822 GCA_034661115.1 Thermodesulfobacteriota bacterium
TGTTTACAGCAATAGCGAATGCCAGAAAGGCCTATTTTTCCGCAGATACAGTGGGCAAAAAGGCAGTTGCCGCCGGTCAAATGGAGAGTTCCCTGTCCAGGCTGCTTCTTCTTCAGGAGAGATATCCGAATCTCAAGGCAAACGAGAGTTTTTTGAGGCTGCAGGACAGCCTGGAAGGCACAGAGAACCGTATCTCAGTGGAACGTAAACGCTATAATGACAGCGTGAGAAGGATTAACACATACATAAGGGGTTTCCCTGGACGGATGATCGCGTCATGGGCCGGGGTGGAAAAGGCAGAGTATTTCAAGGTGCCCGAGGCCGCAAAAGAGGTCCCGAAGGTCAATTTCTAATCCGGGGACACCATACTTATTTCGTGACTTAATGCCTGTGTAAGTATAATCTTTTTTATGGCAAGAATCGCACGAGTAGTGGCTCCGGGCTTTCCCCGGCGCTACGATACGGGAAGAAGAGATGATGAAAATGCGTAACCGTTCACGGAATGTTGAATGTGGAAATTGGAACGTTGGCCTTTATGCTTTTGTACTCGGGAGTATACCGACCATAGCCTTCCGCTATATTGCGGCTATGCTGTCGGAAGATCGTATTATCTGATAGCCCACAGTGTTCTGAACCTTTTTGTTCCCTTTATCAAAATCGTGCCAGACCATATCTGATAACGCTTCTGCCCGTTTGTAAACATCCAGATCGTAAACTCGTTTCATTTCTCCCCAATTTCTAATTTCCAATTTCTAATTTCCAATTTCAAACCGTGAACGGTTACGTGATTTTATATGAAAAAGACAAAAACACCACCACAGTCATTCCTGTTCCCCTCCTTTGGTCTCCTTTGTTTGGCGGCCAGGCTTAGTGCGAGTTATACAGGTCTCTCCGGGATTGTCTGTATATCTTCAAGCGGTTTTCCAGTGCATCCAAGTCTTTGTCTTCCATGTATCCCCTTATCATTGACAGCTCGCGGATATAATGATCGATAAGAGGGGTAAGGTTGTGTCTGTTTTCTATGAGGATATCCCTCCACATCACAGGGTCTGAAGCGGCTACACGGGTGAAGTCCCTGAATCCCTTTCCAAGGATCTCCTTACTCTCTTTCAGGTTTTCTGCAATCCCCATAAAGACAAAGCTGAGCAGGTGAGGCATGTGGCTGATAACGGCCATGAGTTCATCGTGTTCCCCGGGTGGCATGGTAACGATATGGGCCCCGCAGGCCTTCCATATTTCTGATACCATCTGGATGCTCTGTTTTCTGGTGTGTCCTTCCGGTGTAAGTATGCACATGGCGTCCTTGAAGAGGTCTTTTCTGGATGCATTGTATCCGGAATCTTCATTGCCTGCCATTGGATGAGATCCCACATACCATGGCCACATGGGGCCAATGGTATCTACAATGCGCAGTTTTGTCGAGCCTGTATCGGTCAAAACTGTCCCGGGTTCAAGACAGTCCATGAGCGCCCTGGCCGTTTTAATGATTGCACCTACCGGAAGGGCGATAATCACGAGATCGCACCCCTTTGCCATATGGATATGGTTGCCGCCCTCTGTAATGACCGAGTCTCTGAGTGCATCCTTTATGGTCTTTTCATCCCTGTCAATGCCAACGATTTCCGTGGAGCTGCTGAGTGCCCTGGCAATGGACGCACCGATAAGCCCCATGCCGCATATGGCTATACGCACAGGGCCTCCTGTAGCGCGGCAACAAAACGCATGTTTTCTTCTTTCAGCCCCACGCTTATCCGCAGGTATTCATCAAGGCCGTATGAACCCATGTATCTGGTAATAATGCCTTTTTTCAGCAATTCTTCGTATATATCCACGGCCCGCGGGCCTATGCGGATCAGGACAAAGTTTGTCTGGGACGGGATATATTCCAGACCCAGCCTTGAACACTCGGAGTAGAGATAGTCAAGGCCCTGCCAGGTCAAAGAAAGGGTCCTCTCCAGAAACCCATTGTCGTCAAGCGCGGCCTTTCCTGCCTCGAGCGCGATGAGGTTCAAATTAAACGGGGGTTTTATGCGGCGCATGTTTTCTATAATGGGTTTGCCCGCAATGCCGAATCCGATCCTCAGCCCGGCAAGACCATGTGATTTTGAAAGGGTATGCATGACAATGAGGTTGTCATGCCCATTGATAAGGTCGATGCCGTCTATAAAATCCTTTGCCCGTGTAAAGGCAGCATAGGCCTGATCAAGGACGATAATAATATTTTTTGGGCATATTTTTATGAGGTACAGGATCTTGTCTTTGTTGAGGTATGCCCCTGTGGGGTTATTGGGATTTGCAATAAAGATCATGCGCGTCCTGGGGCCGATGGCCTCTTCTATTTTCAGGATATCTATATCCATGCCCTTCATCCCGGTTTTGACAATGGATGCCCCGCAGGCCATGGCGGCGATCTCATAATAGCTGAAGGTGCATTCCGGGACGATAATTTCGTCTGAGTGGGCGATAAAGGCTCGGCACAAAAGATCGATGATCTCGTCGGATCCATTCCCTGCGATAACCATATCGTTTGTGCATCCAAGATATGCCGCGGCCATTGTTCTCAGTGTACGGGCATCCGGGTCGGGATAGAGATGTGCCTGTCGGATAGTGGTTTTCATGGCCTCGATCGCCAAGGGGCTGGGGCCCAGGGGGTTTTCGTTGGATGCCATCTTGATCGGGGTATCTATGTGGTACTGTCTTGCGATATCCTCCTTGGAGCGTCCCGGAACATATGGCGGGATGCTATGCAGCCAGGGAACGGGTTTCATTTGGGTGTCCTTTCTTCAGGGTATGATCCAAGGACAACGATCTTTCTTGCAAACGTTTTGAGTTTTTTCATGGCCTTTTTGACCGGGGCATCTCCAAGATCGCCCTGCAGGTCAATGAAAAAGATGTATTCCCAGGTCCCCTTTTTTGATGGTCTTGATTCTATCTTGGTCAAGTTGATCCCCTGGTCTGCAAAGGCGCCCATGGCATGGAACAATGCACCGGGCGCGTTTTCAAGGGTGATAATCAGGGAGGTCTTTGCGTTTTTGTCTGTGTGTGTCATGTGTTTCGATATGACCCAGAACCGGGTAATATTATCAGGGCTGTCGTTTATGTTTTCTGCGATGATGTCAAGCCGATAGAGCCTTGCCGCATGAATCGAGGCAATGGCCGCGGACCTGTCATCCTTTAGCGCGTTTTTGGCCGCATCAGAGGTGCTTTTCGTCTCGATGCATTCTGCCTGATACATGTTCTCCTTTATCCATTGTCTGCATTGCGCAATGGCCTGAGGATGTGAATAGATACGCACGATATGATCCATTTTGGTCTTAGAGATGAGCTGATGTCGTATGGGCAGCAGGATCTCTCTGATGACATGGAGCGAGGAAGAGACCATTCCGTCCAGGGTCTCCTTGATCATGCCCTCGGTTGAGTTTTCAACCGGTACAATACCAAGATCGGCCCTGGCAGTGATGACCTCCTGTATAACGGCATCGATATCTTTCATGGGGGATTGCCCGGACTCGGCGCTGAAAATGGAAAGGGCTGCCTCATGGGTATAGCTGCCTTCAGGGCCTAAATATGCGACCTTTGTCCCCTTCTGTAATGCCCTGGATGCGCTGAAGATCGCATTATAGACAGGCTCGATCATCTCCCTGGCCAGGGGCGGTTCTGCGGTCCGGACCAGGCGGTCCAGGATCTCTTTTTCTCTGGCAGGGTCAAGGGGCGGCCTGCCGGAAAAGGCCTTTTGCCTGCCCATTTCCATGGACAGGTTTGCCCTGCTGCAAAGCAAATTCAGGATGTCCACATCAATGCAATCAATGGCCTCGCGTATCTCTTTGATTGATCGGGTCATAATTATATTCCCTATCAGATGGCTTGAAAATTTTCAAGACAGCATGGATTTATGGGTTTTTTTATTATTTATACGAAATATGCTTGACATGAGTTATTCTTGTCTTTAATGTAAACTGTAGCTGGAATATGAATATATCTGGAAAACCACGGCAGGTCCTCTTGGAACGCGTTCCTTATGGTTAAATGGTGATTCAATGTTCCAGAAATTTTACACTGGGTTGTCCTGTTTTTGCCAATAGGGCGATCACAAAGAAGCGGAGGAGATTTAATGGCTACAGGAACGGTAAAATGGTTTAACGAGCAGAAAGGTTTTGGTTTTATTACCCAGGAAGACGGAGAAGATGTATTTGTGCATTTTTCTGCCATTCAGGAGGAGGGATTTAAGACCCTCAACGAAGGAGATTCTGTCAGCTTTGACATTGTCGAGGGACCCAAAGGCCCTCAGGCAGCAAACGTAACCAGAGGATAATGTAATGGGGCAGGGCAACCTGCCCCATTTTTTCATAACATTTTCATTTCCACGGTTTTACCTTCACGGGGTCTATTGTTTATGCCTTCATGAATCAATAGTCTGTTATTATGTCTGTGTCTTTAGCCATGCCTGAAACGCGGTTTCTTCGTTGGCCAATTGGGTTTGTCTGCGTATCTTTTTTGGGCATTGAGGTGTCTCGATAATTCCGAAGTTGATGTTCATGGGCTGAAAGGTCTTTATTTCCGGATCCGTGATATAATGGATGAGCGCTCCGATGGCTGTATCCGCCCCGGGGGGTGTAAAGGTCTTTTCTTCCAAAAAACATTGCATAGCGTATGCGGCAATGATGCCGGTGGCGGCAGACTCTACATAACCTTCAACGCCGGTGAGCTGACCTGCCACAAAGATCCTTTTTGTCCCCTTTATGCCCAGGTCCTTATCAAGGAGCCTTGGTGAATCGATGAAGGTGTTGCGGTGTATGCTTCCGTGACGGAGAAAGACAACATTTTTGAGGCCCGGAATCATTCCGAACACCCTTTTTTGGTCTTTGTATTTGAGCCTGGTCTGGAACCCTACAAGGTTGTACGCGCTTCCCTTCAGATTTTCCTTTCTCAGTTGTACAACGGCAAAGGGTCTTTTTTTGTCTTTCGGGTCAATGATGCCCACTGGACGCATGGGCCCGAAACGCAGGGAATCCTGTCCCCTTGACGCAATGATCTCAACCGGAAGGCAGGCATCAAAGAATCGTGGTTTTTCAAAGGCGCGGGCCTGGACCTTGTCTGCAGCGACAAGCGCGTCTATAAAGTCATAATAAATGCCCTTGTCCATGGGGCAGTTCAGGTAGTCCTGGCTGTTGTCTTCCCACCTGGCACCGAAAAATGTGGCGTCCATATCAATGCTGTCCGCATCGATGATGGGTGACAATGCGTCGTAGAAGAACAGTCCCCGGCTAAGGGTGATTCCTGCCAGGGCATTACTCATGGCTTCAGATGTCAGGGGCCCGGTTGCGATGATGGTCGGAATTTCGATGTCTATCTCAGAGACCTCTTCGTGCTTGACAGTGATCCCTTTGTGTGCAGAGATGATTTCGGTTAAACTCTGGGCAAAGGCCTGCCTGTCCACGCAAAGGGCCTTTCCCGCAGGGACCTGTGTGGCACGGGCCGTTTCAAGGACCAGGGAGTTCATGCAGGTTATCTCTTTTTTCAGCATCCCGTGCGCGGTTGCCGGGTCCTGGCCTTTAAGGGAATTGCTGCACACCAGTTCACCGAGGAGCCCGGTTTCATGGGCAGGGGTATGTGTGTGTGGCCGCATCTCGTAGAGATCCACGGGTATGTTGTTTTGTGCCAAATGGTACGCGGCCTCTACCCCGGCGAGGCCGCCCCCTATAACCCTAACCCTTGTCTTCTTCATGGCTGCATTCCGGATTGGGGCAGATAAGCTGGTTGTCCTTCTCGATGAGGAAGTCAACGCCGCATTCCGGGCATTTTTTTTCTACAGGCCGTGTCCAGCTTATAAAGGGGCAGTCTTTTTGAGAACATTTATAGTAGGTCTTGCCCTTTCTGGATCTCTGCTGGGTGATTTCCCCTTTGCACCCAGGGATAGGACATTTAAGCCCCATGGGTAGAGGTTTGATATTTTTGCATTCCGGGTATCGGCTGCATCCGAGAAAGGCCCCATATCTGCCGTGTTTTATTACCATGTTTGCCCCGCATTTATCGCACTTGATATCTGTGGGCTTGTCCGCCTCCAGGGGGCGTGTATTTTTGCATTCCGGGTATCGGCTGCATGCGAAAAAGGGGCCGTATTTGCCGTGTTTTATTACCATGTCTGCCCCGCATTTATCGCACTTGACATCTGTTTGCTCTGGTTCGGGCCGTTTTGTTACAAGGATCGTTCCTTTTTCATCCCTGGTGAAATCCATGGTATTGCTGCATTCGGGATAGTTGGCACACCCGAGGAAATGACCGTTTCTGCCCAGTTTTATGAGCATGTCTGCCCCGCATTTGTCGCACTTGATCCCTGAAGGCCTCTCCTTTGTCTTCAGGTTTTCCATGTTTTTTTTGGCCTGATCATGTTCTTTGGAGTATGTATTGTAAAAGGTCTCCATGGCCGATCCGTATTGGACCGCGCCCTCTTCGATGCTGTCCAGCATGTCTTCCATGCGCGCGGTGAAACCAAAGTCAAGGATGTTGGGATAATTTTGGACAAGGAGCATGTTGACATCCCTTCCCAGCTCGGTAGGGATAAATGCCCGGGTCTCCATGCGCACGTATTCCCTTTCCTGGATGGTGGATATGGTGGGCGCATAGGTGCTGGGTCTCCCAATGCCCTTGTCCTCCAGTTCCTTGATAAGGCTGGCCTCTGTGAACCTTGGAGGCGGCTGGGTAAAATGTTGTTTTGGGGTGATCTCTGTGAGGCCCAGGATGTCTTTCTCTTTTATGTCAACCGGCAAAAGGGAGTCTTTTTCTTCCTTGAGGTCATAGACCTTTAAAAAACCATCAAACCGCATGATGGAGCCGTTGGCGCGTAAAGATACATCGGATGCAGCAATATCCAGGCTGGTCTGGTCAAAGAGAGCGCTTTTCATCTGGGAGGCGACAAAGCGTTTCCAGATGAGTCCATACAGTGCGAGCTGATCCTTGTTCAGGTATTTTTTAAGTGTATCAGGCGTATTTTCTATGCTGGTGGGGCGTATGGCCTCATGCGCCTCCTGTGCGGATTTTTTGGCCTTGAACTGCCTGGGTTTGTCATTCAGGTATGCCTTTCCCAGTTCTTTGGGTATGAATGTTCGTGCCTGGTTTATGGCCTCACTGGACAGGACAGGGGAATCGGTTCGCATGTAGGTAATCAGGCCTGAAACCTCATTGCCTCCTATGGCGAGCCCCTCATATAGCTGCTGGGCGACTCTCATGGTTTTCTTTGCAGAGAAATTCAGCCTTGATGATGCAGACTGTTGCAGGGTCGAGGTGATGAAAGGCGGCAGGGGATGACGGTTTCTGGTCTTTTTTGTTATCTTTTTTATCGTGATTTCAGGCGCCTTCTGTATGGTATCTACTATGCCGGCCGCTGCATCCTTGTCTGGAATCTTTTTGGGGATGATGACACGGGCAGAGATCTCCTCTTTTTTTGAGGTGGCAAGTATGGTGTCGATGGTCCAGTATTCCTCTGCGTCAAAGGCATCGATCTCATCCTGCCGCATACAGATAAGCCGTAATGCAATGGACTGTACCCTGCCTCCGGAAAGTCCCCGCCGCACATTTTTCCATAAAAGCGGGCTCATGGTGTATCCCACGATACGGTCCATGGATCTTCTTGCCATCTGTGCGTCGTAGAGGGCCTTGTTGATCTCCGTGGGGTGTTTCAAGGCCTCAAGGATGGCCTTTTTCGTGATTTCATGAAAGACGACACGTTTCATCGGGATATTGGTTTTTTTTAATTCCTCGGCAACATGCCATGCAATGGCCTCTCCCTCCCGGTCAGGGTCAGGTGCCAGGTATACGGTGGAGGCGCTGGCTGCTATCTTTTTGAGTCTTTTTACCACGTCTTTTTTGTCGGCCTTGACCTTGTAGTCGGCCTTGAAGCCGTTTTCTGCATCCACCCCGAGGCTGGATTTGGGCAGATCCTTGATGTGACCCATGGTGGCATCCACATCATAGGTCTTTCCCAAATACCTCTTGATGGTCCTTGCCTTTGTTGGAGACTCCACTATGAGGAAGGCCTTAGACATGAGCGCCCCTTGTGGTGAATCTTCTTCCCTTCAGGCGGACGATTTTTCCTTCAAGCTCCAGCTTGCTTACCTTTGTGGCCGCTTCTTTGATGTCTACCCCGAGCGCCAATGCGATTTCTTCTATGTTCATGGTTTCTCCTGACATGATGTCTATAATCTTGTCATGTGTCCTATCGTCAGATGCACCTGATTGTAAAATGTTTTTTATCTGCGGGGCGCATTCTTCGATGACCTGGGATGCGTTTTCTACCAGAGTCGAGCCCTGACGGATCAGATAATGAGGTCCCCTGGAACGTATATTTGTGGTGGATCCAGGCAGTGCCATTACCATCCGTCCCTGCTCAGCGGCCAGGCGGGCGGTGATCATGGCGCCTGATTTTATGGTGGCCTCTATTACCATCACCCCGCTGCTCAGCCCGGATATGATGCGGTTTCTCCGGGGAAAGTTTCCTGCTTCAGGGCTGGTTCCAGGCGGGAATTCCGTGACCACTGCCCCTTTTTCTATAATTTTATGAAACAGCTCTGCATTTTCTGCAGGGTAGATAATATCAGGGCCGCACCCGAGTACGGCCACGGTCTTTGATATACCCTCAAGCGCGCCCTGGTGCGAGGCGGTGTCAATGCCGCGTGCAAGACCCGAGACAATGGTGATGCCGTTTGAACTCAGCTCCCTTGAGATCTCCTGCGCCCTTTGCCTGCCATAAAACGACGGTGCCCTGGTGCCTACCATGGCAATGGAGGGTTCAATGTCATCCAGGTCGCCCCGAACATAGAGCACGACCGGGGGCGCTGAAATCTCCCTGAGCGATGAGGGGTATGCCGGATTGTCCAGTCCGATTGCATGGGCACCCATATCTTCCAGCTGTTCCAGTATCTTTGATGCATCATCTTTACAGGCATTGGATTCAAAGCCTGAGAGCTGGGCCTTGTTCAGGATGCCTGATGAGCGAATTCGGGATATACCTGCATTAAGGATGTCCTCAGGGGTTTGGAAGACCTCCAGCAACTTCATAATACTCACTGGTCCAATATTGGGAATAAGACTCAGGGCAATCCATGCCTCGATATGTTCCATGTTTTGATCCTATCTCCAGAAAAATGCAGGCTATAGGAAGCAGGTCGATGATGTCAAGACGCAAGATGCAAGCAGCATATTAACTTTGCTGACAATGATTTTTTTTGTTATTGACCTGAGATGAGTGTCTGGTGTAAATATTTCTGGTTTTGATGTAAAAAAGTTTGTATATAAAGGAGTAAACAATGGATGTTAAAATAATCATATCAAAGGTAATGCAGGGGGAAAATTCGGTATACAATAATCTCAGCCGTCAGACCCTTATCGAAGAGAGCGTTAAGAGGGGCGATGTCCTGGTGAGTGCGAACGGAGCCCTTGCCACATGGACACCGATTGAATCGACCGGCCGCAGCCCAAAGGATACCCTCTGTGTAAAGAGACCGGAGAGCGATAAAAATATCGACTGGGATTCACCCAACAATATTCCCATAGATCCCGAGACCTTTGATATGCTTTTCGAGGATGCCGCTGCAGTCCTGGAGAAAAAAGACCAAGTCTATGTGACAGACAGGGTTCTGGGCGCGAATTCAAGCTATGCCCTTCCTGTGAAGACCATATCCGACAATCCGCTTACTGCCCTGTTTACGGACAATATGTTCAGGCAGGTGCCTGAAGATATAGAAAAAAGCGTATTTTTCTCCACCCCCTTTACCCTTCTTGTTGTGCCCTATGACAAGCTTTCTTCCAGCAGATACAAGGGCAGACTCCGGATCGATCCTAAAACCGGAGAGACCTCTGATATGGCTATTGCCATGGACTTTGATCGCATGATCGGGGTGGTGTTCGGTTCTGCCTATGGCGGGAGTGTAAAGAAACTTATGTTTACGGTGATGAATTATATCCTTCCTGGAAAGGGTATATTGCCCCTTCATTCATCGGCCAATGAGGGACCTGACGGAGATTCAGCCCTTTTTCTCGGTCTGTCCGGTACAGGAAAAACCACACTTTCCGCTGATCCGGAACGGGCATTGCTGGGTGATGATGAGCATGGATGGAGCGATATGGGCATAGCCAATTTTGAAAATGGGTGTTATGCCAAGATGATCGATATCGATCCATCGAGGGAGCCCGATATCTATAATGCGGTCATGCACAAGGCCGATTATCTCCTGCATGGTGCCATTGTGGAAAACGCCATGATGTATCCGAACGGGATCTTTGATTACAAAGACAATCGTATCACGGAGAATTCAAGGGCCTCATATCCTCTGGAGTTTTTAGGCAATATAAAACAGTCATCAACCGCAGGGCACCCTGGCACGATCGTGTTTCTCACTGCGGATGCAAACGGGGTCCTTCCCCCGGTTGCAAGGCTTTCACCCGAGCAGGCCATGTTATGGTTTCTCATGGGATACACCAGCAAACTCGCTGGAACAGAGACCGGTATAGATGCCCCGGTGGCCACCTTTTCCAGGTTTTTTGGAGAGCCCTTTATGCCCAGGAACCCGGATGTCTATGCATCCATGCTGGGTGATCTAATGAAAAAATATCAGACCAGTGTGTTTCTCCTGAATACCGGATGGAGCGGAGGGGCCTACGGTACAGGCAAACGAATGGATATCAATCTGACCAGGTCCCTGCTCCGGGGTATACTTTCAGGTGATATCAATAAACAGGCATTTACAGAGGATCCCGTGTTTCACGTGTCTGTACCCAATGGATGTCCAGGTGTCGAGGATCAGTCCGTGCTTCATCCGAGAAATACATGGGAAGACAAAAAGGCCTATGACGAACGTGCAGAAAGCCTTGCGCAGGAATTCAGCGCGCATTTTGACAAGGCCTATGGAAACAAGGGCATAGACAAAGAGGTACAGGCCCAGTGTCCCGGTAAGTAGCCGGAGTCATGCGGAGATGCCCCGGGGGATCTCCGCATGAAAGGCAACATAGCAGAAACCGGTCTTTGAAAAGGAGATCAAAAGATCTTTTCTCACGCAAAGGCGCAAAGATCGCAAAAGAAAACAGGAAGAATGATGTAAAGGGGTAATATCTTCGCGACCTTGGCGTTCTTTGCGTGAAAAGGTTTTCCCGTCCCTGGTTGTGAGACAGGAACACCAATTTCCACGTTCAACGTTTTGTGAATGGTTACGATTCTTATTCCCCTTTTGTCTGATCACCTGTCAGGGAGTTGGGGTTGGCCCTGGTTATTTTCACTTCCACTATTTTTCCAACCAGACCGGCATCTCCCTTGAAGTTGACTATTGTATTTTCCATGGTGCGTCCATGGATCTGTCCCTCATGGCGGCTGCCTTTTCCATCAACAAGGACCTCAACAATCTTTCCAACCCTTGCCTGATTGTTTTCCAGGGTGATCTCTTTTTGAAGGGACTGCAGTTCCCGGAGGCGGTGAGCCTTTTCCTGTGGTGAAACGTCATCTGTAAAGGCCGCTGCCCTTGTCCCGGGGCGTGGGGAATATTTGAATGAATACAGGACATCAAATTTCACCTCTTTGATGAGGTCAAGGGTCTCTTGAAAGGCCTTGTCCGTCTCTTTGGGAAAGCCCACGATGGTATCCGCACTGAAGGCCATGCCTGGCCTGCTTGCCTTAAGTGCCCTGATCAGGTCAAGGTATCTCTGCGCTGTGTATCCACGGTTCATGGCCTTTAATACAGTATCGGAGCCGGACTGGAAGGGAAGGTGGCAATGGGCCTCCAGCCTTTCAAGGTCACCAAAGCATGCAATAAGCCCTTTGCCCATATCCTTGGGGTGAGAGGTCGTGAATCTGAGACGCTCGAGAGAGTCCATTGCATGTATTTCCCTGAGCAGGTCGGTAAAGCTGATCCCCCCTGAAAAGGAGTTTACATTCTGTCCAAGCAGAAAGATCTCTTTTACCCCGTGCGAGAGGTGATGCTCTATCTCATGGAGGATCTTTTTGTAGTCCCGGCTGATCTCTCTGCCGCGAACAAAGGGCACTATGCAGTAGGTACAGTAGTTGTTGCATCCCTGCATAATATTGATATATGCGCGGTGGGGCGGGTCAATATGGGATTGCCCGGGTATGATGTCCATGGCGGGTATGCCATTACCCCAGGCAGTCTCCACTATTGGTTTTCGCCGGGTTTGGAGGTCTTCCATAATTTTGGGTAAAAGGTGCATCTGGTGCGTGCCCAGGACAATGTCTATATATGGCATGTCATGTACAAAGGCCCTGCCCCTCTGCTGTGCCACGCAGCCTGTAACTGCAATTATGAGCTCTGGCCTGGACTTTTTGACCTTGCCCAGCCGACCCAGATTGCTCAGGGCCTTTTCATAGGCCTTTTGACGTACGGAGCAGGTATTCAAAATAACAATATCCGCCTGTTGCGTGTCCTGTGTTTTTTCCCACCCTGCATTTTCAAGTATGGTGTACATCTTCAGGCTGTCCAGGTCATTCATCTGGCAACCATAGGTGAATATCTTTACATATCCTAGCATGCCTTTTCATATCGTGAGGATGGAAATCCAGTCAAGCCCTTTAGATGAGATCGGGTTATGCCGATATGCCTTATGTCAAGGAGGAAGAGATGAGCCCAAAAGGTTTTACACTTATAGAGTTGATGATCGTTGTTGCCATCATAGGCATCCTTGCCGCGGTTGCCATACCTGCCTATACAGGGCACGTGACAAGGACCAAGAGGTCCGAGGCAGTGACCGCGCTGGAGACCGTGGCCCTGTACGAAGAAAAGAACATGGCGGAAAATGGACAGTATGATACCCTTTCAAACCTTG
>JAYEKR010000187.1:0-2595 GCA_034661115.1 Thermodesulfobacteriota bacterium
GTGGAAACGCGTCATCCATCCCGATAACAAGCTTTTCCTGCTCCTTTACCCTGTCCCATGATCCATCGTCTGCAGCGCCCACAAGGGGGAAGAGCATCAGTGAAACCATACATGCCACGATAAAAACACCCCTGAACATCTTCATATTTTTCTCCTTGGAATCAAAATTATTGTGCGGCCTCAAACTAAACAAAAAAAAGATATAAATGCAAGGAAAAGCCTGATCACACAAGATTGAAGATGCCTCAACAAAGATTTGGCTTTTTCAAAGGCCCGATATGCGCTATAGATACATAAGGAGAAACCATTGTCAGGCATTCAGGAAATTCTGCTCATACTCGTAATCATCATTGCCATTATTGTCCTTCCCCGGTCATCAGGCAAGAGACCCCCAAAACGCCCGCTGATCAGGGCCATACATATCTCAGGCAGGATACGCCTTGCCATCATGCTCTCCCTTGCATGTCCCATTGTTGCGGCGTTTATTATCCGGCCCTGGGATTCCAATGTACTGGCCTTTATCGCATATGGCCTTGGACCGGTCGTCCTGGGCTGGGCCATTGGCTGGGTCTGTGCCGGATTCCTGAAAAAACACCCCTCAAAAAAAACATAATCCTGCGGGAAAAAGAGAAATTATCATGTATACTGCAGCATATAACGAAAAAGTGATCGATCATTTCACCAATCCAAGAAATGTCGGGGAGATGTCAGCAAAAGAGGCAACCGGATTCGCCATTGACAAGGCCCTGGATGATCCGGTCTTAGCTCAGGCAAGGCAAACAAACCACAAGGAGAATTGATGATGAACGATGACGAAACCCGGGAAAACTTTGCAGATCTCTTTGAGGCCTACAGTGCAAAGGAGGTACAGGTGGGGGACAAGATCACAGGCGAGATCATCGCCATCGGTGATGAGTCCATCATTGTCGATACCGGAACCAAGGTCGACGGCATTGTGGAAAGGAATGAACTCCTCGATGAAAACAATGAGCTTCCCTACCGGGAAGGCGATACAATCGAGCTCTATGTGGTGACACGCAAGATGGGAGAGTTACGGCTTTCCAGGGCCATATCCGGTATCGGGGGTCTGCACCTCCTGGAGGAGGCCTATGAAAACGCACTGCCCATCGAGGGCAGGGTCGAGGCTATCTGCAAGGGCGGTTTCCAGGTCAAGGCCGGTGGTCGGCGTGCCTTCTGCCCTGTCAGTCAGATGGATACCGCCTATGTCCAGGACATCGAGACCCATGTCGGCAAGGACTATCGTTTTCTGATCACCCAGTTTGAGGAAGAGGGTAAAAATATTGTTGTCTCCAGGCGCGCATTGCTCGAGAAGGAACGCGCCAGTGCCCACGAGGAATTTTTACAGGGATTGAATGAGGGTGACATACTGGATGGCAAGGTGATTCGGCTTGTGCCCTTTGGGGCCTTTGTCGAACTTATCCCCGGGCTCGAGGGCCTGGTGCATATCTCCGAGATCAGCTATTCACGCCTTGACGACCCGGCCGAGGGGGTGCAGATCGGGGAACAGGTCAGGATAAAGGTCATTACCATGGGAAAGGATCCCAGGACAGGAAGGCCGAAGATAGCCCTTTCCATCAAACAGGTACAGGGCAACCCCTGGGAAGAGGTGGATACACGATTCCAGGTTGGCGACAAGGTGGGCGGCAAGGTCACGCGCTGCATGGCCTTCGGCGTATTCGTGGAAATCGCCGAAGGGATCGAGGGCCTGGTGCATATCAGCGAGATGAGCTACACCACCCGCATTGTCAATCCTGAAGACCACGTCAAGCCCGGCCAGAGACTGCAGGTAATGGTCAAGGATATCGACCAGGCAAAAAAAAGGATCTCATTGAGCATCAAGGCGGTTGAGGGTGACCCCTGGAACGATATAACCCAGCGCTACAGCAAGGGGAAAATCATCTCCGGCAGGATCGAAAAAAAAGCGGCCTTCGGCTACTTCGTCACCATAGAACCCGGCATCACAGGGCTGCTGCCCAAATCCAAATTCACGGGCTTCGACAACCCCTCAGCAATAGAAAAGCTGGGTGCAGGTGACAGCATAACCCTTACCATAGAGGAGATCGATGCGGCACAGCGTCGCATCACCCTGGGACCGACCGGCAATATTGACGGTGAAGACTGGCGCCAGTATTCAGAACCCGCATCCGCGCCGACAACCATCCTGGGCGACAAGCTCAAACAGGCCCTTGCACAAAAACAAAAGGACAAATAGCGGTCATAAAACGACCTCGTTATTTTGGATAACCTGGTTTTTTTATTGAACAGGGCTGTGGAAAAGACTATGTTATAAAAGTGTTCTTGTATTTATAAAAAACAAAAAATATTTATTGCGCGCTCAGAGATTATAAGGAGGTATGACATGCTGGAATTAAAAAATAAGTTTGTATTCGCCCCTATAAAAACAGGGTATGGCGATGGAGATGGCAAGGTCAATGAAAGGCACATGGCTTTTTACAAGCGCAGGTGCAAATACCTGGGCGGGGTTATTCCAGAACCATTCTACCTCGATAAAGGCCTGCGCGAAATCCCCACACAAATGGGGATAGATAACGATGATAAAATAGAAGGGTTGCA
>JAYEKR010000188.1:0-11341 GCA_034661115.1 Thermodesulfobacteriota bacterium
GCCGGCCCCCCCTACTCCTTTGATAAAGCAGGGTTAAACCCCTGCGTGATATTACATGGATTATCGTTATCGTTATCCGGTGCCTGCCTGCGTGCGGTGCACAGGCAGGCACAGGATGAGTGTGCAGGATTGACTGAAAGTATCAATGGACGTATGATCAATGGACGTATGATCAATGGACGTATAAGGAGGTGGATATGCAGCAGGTGGATATCATTGTTTTTGGAGGCCTGGTCGTGTGTATGGATGAGAAGGGGTCAGTGCTGGACAGAGGTGCGATTGCAATCAAGGGTGATACGATCGTGGATATTGGGCCGAGCGATGATATAAGGGCCAGATACACGGCACTGACAGATTATGACGCAACAGGGTTTCTTGTCATGCCCGGACTGGTCAATGGACATACACATTCACCCATGACCTTTTTCAGGGGGCTGGCCGATGATCTGCCATTGATGGATTGGCTGAACAACTACATATTCCCTGCCGAGAAACGTTTTGTTGACCCTGAATTTTCATATAACGGGACCCTCCTTGCCTGTGCAGAGATGATCCGATCAGGCACAACCACCTTTTGTGACATGTATATATTTGAAAAAGAGGTGATAGAGGCGGCCAGAAAGACCGGTATGCGATGTATGGCAGGAGAGGTCCTCTTTGACTTTCCGTCCCCGAATGTCTCTGGAATGGATGAAGGGCTCAGCTATATGAAAGACCTTATTGAGAGATATGCCGACGATCCCCTGGTAGATATCATTGCCGAGCCCCATTCCCTGTACACCTGTTCGGGCGAGGTCCTGACCGGGATCAGGGATATGAGCCACAGGTATGGTATCCCGATTGGCCTCCATCTCCTTGAGACCGAACAGGAGAGAAACCAGTTGGTGGAGAAATTCGGGAAGAGCCCCATTGTCTATCTGGATGAAAACGGGTATCTGGATCAGCATTTCATAGCCTTTCACGGGGTCTGGCTCGATGATGAGGAGATCGAAACCCTTGCTTCACGTGGCGCTGGTATTGTCCATAACCCGGAAAGCAATATGAAGCTGGCAAGCGGCATTGCCCCGGTTCCCCAAATGCATGAAAAAGGTCTGCTGGTGGGGCTGGGAACGGACGGTTGCGCCAGCAACAACAATTTGGACATGTTTGAAGAAATGGACATGGCTGCCAAGCTCCACAAGGGGAGTTTGCTGGACCCCGTTGTCATGGATGCCCAGAAGGTGGTTCAGATGGCAACCATAGAAGGCGCAAAATGCCTTGGTATTGACGAGAAAACAGGATCCATTGAAAAGGGGAAAAAGGCGGACATCATCATGATCGACCTGGACAAACCCCATCTGACACCCATGTATAATCCATACTCACACCTTGTATATGCAGTAAACGGCAGTGACGTGGACACGGTCATCATCAATGGCAAGGTGGTGATGCAGGGTAGAGAACTGCTCACTTTGGATTGCGACCGGATCATGGACCAGGCCAGGCAAAAGTCCGAAGAGATCAGGGGATATCTGGACGATGCCTGATGTTTATAGGAAAAAAAAGAGAACACCACCACAGTCATTCCCGCCTGCCTGTGCGTCGCACGCAGACAGGCAGGTGGGGGGAGACGGTTATCCTTGTGATATTATATAGGGATCTAACTTTGCGTCCTCTGCTCCTCAGCGGTGAGGCCTTTTTTCCCGTCCTGGTTGTGAGCGGCCGCTCATGCGGGTTTATATGAAAAAAAGACAATACGACCTTTTGATCCGGGGCGGGACCGTTTTGACCATGGCCGGGGATGTAAGGGGTGGCAATGATGTTATCGAGGATGCCCGCATAGGGATCAACAAAGGCAAAATTGACTTTGTCGGCTCTGCTTCAGACCCGGATGAAAAGGCAATCAATGCACGCGAGGTGATCGATTGCCCGGAATCCATCATCATGCCGGGCCTTGTCAATACGCATGCACATATGCCCATGGCGTGTTTCAGGGGACTGGCGGATGATCTTGCCCTCATGGACTGGCTAAATAATTATATATTCCCTGCGGAATCAAGGTTTGTATCCAGCTCAATGGCCTACTGGGGTTCCATGCTGGCTGCAGCGGAGATGCTGCTTTCGGGCACCACTACCGTGGCAGACGGGTATTTTTTTGAATATAATACTGCACAGGCCATAAGGGATGCGGGTATGCGGGGTGTCTTGTGCCAGGGCTTTGTCGGGTTTCCCACGCCGGACAACCCGAATCCTGATGAAAATACAGCGCAGGCTAAGAGGTTTATCCAGAGGGTAAGAGATCTTGGATCATCCCGAATTGTCCCGGGCCTGTTCTGCCACTCCGCCTATACCTGCAGTATTGAGACCATGCAGGCGATCAAGACAGTGGCAAGGCAGAACAAAGTCCATTTTTTTACGCATCTATCCGAGACCTTGACTGAGGTCGATCTTATACAAAAGATGTATTCAAAGAGACCTGTGCAGCATTTGGAGTCAATAGGGGTGCTGGACGAGCACACGGTTGCTGCGCATTGTGTGTGGCTGGACCAAAGGGATATCAAGATCCTGCGTGATACAGGTACAGGGGTTTCGCATAACCCGGAAAGCAATATGAAACTGGCAAGCGGCGTGGCTCCTGTGCCGCAAATGCTTTCTGAGGGGATCAGGCCGGGGCTGGGCACGGACGGCGCAGCCAGTAACAATGACTTGGATATGTTTGGAGAGATGAGGACAGCCGCCATGATTCACAAGGTGTCGGCCCATGATCCCACGCTGATGGATGCCCGAAGCATTGTAAAGATGGCAACCATAGACGGGGCCCGGGTCCTTGGCCTGGATGATGTTATCGGCAGCATCGAGACGGGCAAAGATGCGGATATCATTGTTGTGTCTACGCACAGCCCGCATCTGGTGCCCATGTATGATCCCTTTTCCCATATTGTGTACAGTGCATCCGGCCCGGATGTGTCCTGCTGCATTATCCAGGGCCGGGTGGTCATGGATAACCGGCAGATCCCGGGCATGGATCTTGACCTGATCATGAAAAAGGTCAGGGAGATCGCAGACAGGATCAGGGGTATCTGAGGGGAACTTTTTACCAGTCCCGTCATTCCCGCCTGTCTGCAGCAGGCAGGCGAAGGTGGGGATGACAAATGGGTGGTGCTCCCTGTAATTCAGATAAAGGGATTCAGGTGTAAGCCTTTTATAGTGCCCCTGTGTTTTGAGGTACAATGAAAATTTTTTCTCCTGCCAGGGAGATGGTCTTTCCTTCAAGGACGACAATAAGGTGCCCATCCATGTCTATATCCATTACCCTGCATCGCTTTTTCCCTTCAAGCATGACCTCTGTTCCGAAAATAAGACTGCGTGTAAAAAAGGCTTTGCGCACAGGTGCAAAGCCTTCATTGTTATATATCTCTATCCATTTTTTGATGGCGTCCAGGATATCATACATGACAGGAAGGGCAGGGTGCTTCTGCCCGGTCTCCTGGTAGATAGAGGTTGCAGTCTCCCTGAGTTCTTCAGGCCAAAATGCCTGATTTATGTTCAGGCCGATGCCTATGGCGCTGAATCCCGACCTTGATTGACAAAGGATACCGCAGACCTTTTTTTTGTTTAGCAGCAGGTCATTGGGCCACTTGATAATGATCTCATGCCCCGGGACAAGGGTAATAAGCGCATCATATACGCTGATCCCGGTAATGATGGTATGGAGCGGGTTTATATCTTTGAGGCACAGGGTCATATACAAATTGCCTGCCGGGGAATACCATGACCTGCCCCTTGAACCCTTCCCCTTTGTCTGCGACCCGGCGGTTACAAGCAGGCCGTCTTTGGGCCTTTCCAGGGCGTATCGATTGGTGGAATCTACCTGATCAAGCCTTATCCACTCCCGGATCATGCCGGAGTCAGTCTTTGAGCAGATCAGCCGCGGTCTTGAGCTTTCCGAGTTTGGACTCCAACTCGTCATTGAGGCGTCGCTGTTCATCCACAACCTCTTCTTTTGCCTTGTCAAGGAAGTTCTGGTTGGCAAGTTTTTTCTTCTTTTTTTCCAGCTCCTTTGTAGTCTTTGTTATCTGCTTGTCAAGGCGAGCTATCTCCGTAGCGATATCCAGCACCCCTTCAAGCAGCACATAGATCTCCATCCCGGAGACCACGGCAAGGGCAGACCTTGGCGGCCTCGGGTCATCCATGGGGATAAAGGTGATGTTTTGTGTCACTGCAAGTTCACGGATATAGGTCTCATTGGCCTTGAAAAGGGACTGCCTTTTATGGTCATTGCTCCTTAAGACCACATCGATCCGGGCCTTGGGTGATATGCCTGTCTCTCCACGTATACTCCGGATTTTGCCTATTGCCTCGATAATGAATGCCATAGCCTTTGCCTGGTCTGCAAATGCAAAGGCATCTGTGACCTCGGGGTATGGTGCAACCATGATGGATGCCTCCTTTTTGCCCGGAATCTCCTGCCATATTTCCTCTGTAACAAAGGGTATGATCGGGTGGAGGAGTTCAAGAGAGGTCTTGAGGGTATAATAAAGGGTCCACATGGTAGGGATTTTCTCTTCTCCCTCAAGCATGTTTTTCGACAATTCGATATACCAGTCGCACAGGGTATGCCATGTAAACTGGTAAAGGGTCTCTGCCGCCTCGTTATACCGATATCCCTTAAGGGCCTCTCTTGTATCATGGATCGTATGGTTGAGCCGATAGAGGATCCACTGGTCGGCAAGGCTGAAGCGCAGCGAAGAGCAATCCACAGAATCAGGATCAAAGCCTTCGATCTTATTGAGGACGTATTTGCCCGCATTCCAGATCTTATTGATAAAGAAACGGTATCCCTGTATCCGTTTGTCGCTGATTCTCACATCCCGGCCCATGGCGGCAAAAGCGGTCAGGGTAAACCTGAATGCATCTGCACCGTAGTGGTCCATCACATCCATGGGGTCGACCACATTGCCCTTTGATTTGCTCATCTTGTGTCCATGTTCATCGCGCACCAGGGCATGGAGATACACATCCCGAAAAGGGACATCCCCCATGAACTTGATCCCCATCATCATCATCCTTGCCACCCAGAAAAAGAGGATGTCAAAGCCGGTGATGATTACGCTCGTGGGATAAAAGGTCTTGAGTTCAGGTGTGTTCTCGGGCCATCCCATGGTGGAAAAGGGCCATAATGCAGAAGAAAACCATGTATCCAGGACATCGCTGTCCTGATGGATATTGGCTGAACCGCAGTGCGCGCATACTTTGGGATCCGCCTGTGCCACGGTAATCTCTCCACACTCATCGCAGAACCAGGCAGGGATACGGTGTCCCCACCAGATCTGTCTGGATATGCACCAGTCACGGATATTGTTCATCCATTCAAAATAGGTCTTTTCCCATTGTGCGGGCAATATCCGTGTCTTGCCCTCTTTGACCGCCATGATGGCATCTTCTGCCATGGGTTTCACCCTTACAAACCACTGTTTTGACAGATAAGGCTCTATTGCGGATTTACATCGGTAACAGTGGCCCACTGGAACGGTGTACTGTGTCTTATCCACCAGAAACCCACCGGCATCAAGGTCATGTTCTAGGACCCTTCTGCATTCAAAGCGGTCCATACCCTTGTATGGCCCGGCATTTTCATTCATCACGCCGGAGGTATCCATGATCACGATGCGTTCGAGTCCGTGGCGGATGCCCATCTCATAGTCATTGAGGTCATGAGCAGGGGTGATCTTTACTGCGCCCGTACCAAACTCCACGTCCACCACGGCATCCTCTATAATAGGGATCTGCCTGTCTACAAAGGGCAAAATGCATTTTTTCCCGATCATGGATGCATAGCGTTCATCGCCTGGATGCACTGCCACAGCAGTGTCGCCCAGCATGGTTTCTGGCCTTGTGGTCGCCACGACCACCTCGCCCGAACCATCTGCCAGGGGATATCTCATGTGCCAGAGAAAGCCGTCTTCGTCCTCATGTTCCACCTCCAGGTCAGACAAAGCACTGTGACACCTGGGGCACCAATTGACAATATAATCACTGCGATAGATAAGCCCTTCTTCATAAAGGGACACAAATACCTTTCTTACGGCCTTTGAAAGGCCTTTATCCATGGTAAAACGCAGCCTTTCCCAGTCGCACGAGGAACCCATACGTTTGAGCTGATCAATGATTTTATCTCCGTGCAGGCGTCTCCATTTCCATACCTCCTCGACAAAGGCATCCCTTCCCATGTCATGCCGGGTTATGCCCCTCTTGGCAAGGTCTTTTTCCACCACGTTCTGGGTTGCAATGCCGGCGTGGTCGGTCCCGGGCACCCAGAGTGTATTGAGACCCTCCATACGATTAAAGCGTATAAGGATGTCCTGGAGGGTATTGTTCATTGCATGTCCCATGTGGAGTACACCCGTGACATTGGGCGGAGGTATTACCATACTATAGGAACCCCTGGCCCTGCTGTCTGCCTCTGCATGGAAAAGGCCTTTTTCAGACCATGATGCGTACCATCGTTGTTCTATCTCGCCGGGATCATATTCTTTTTTCAATGTCTTCTCTCCTGAATCCTGAATATGACGCACATAGCACAAAAAAGGTCATAAAGGCAAAACGTAACCGTTCACGGAACGTTGAACGTGGAAATTGGAAATTTTGTCTTTATGCCTTTGTACTCGGGAGTATACCGACCATAGCCTTCCGCTATATTTGCGGCTATGCTGTCGGAAGATCGTATTATCTGATAGCCCACAGTGTTTTTGAACCTTTTTGTTCCACTTATCAAAATCGTGCCAGACCATATCTGATAACGCTTCTGCCAGCTCGTAAACTCGTTTCCATTCTCCCCAATTTCTAATTTCCAATTTCCAATTTCAAGCCGTTCACGGCTATATTTTTTTGAGTTTTTCGATCTCTTCCTTGATTACCTTTTCCACGATCCCCGGGAGGAGCTCGCGTGAAGAGGTAATGACCTCGTTTACAAGCTCGCTCAACAGCGGTCTTACAATTCCCTCCAGTATAGAAGGAATCTCCTGCCTCAGTTCATCCAGATTGACTGTCTCCGGGGCCGAAGGTCCCTGGTGGGGTTCCTCAGGCCCTTTTTCTTCGGGCTGGATTTGGTCAGGTCTTGCTGTTGTCTCCTGTGTGTCCTCTACAGCAGCTTCATTGGAGGCTTCCTCCTCTGCTTTTTCTTCGGGTAGGGGCTGGTCAGAGGTATCCATTATATCCAGCGTATCTCCTGCCTCTGGTGCACCCAGGTCGAAAGTGTCTTTGTCCGGCTTTGTTTCAGTGAAATCGATCTCCATCTCCTGGTCCACTTCGTTTGCAACGGTCTCTGTATTGTCCAGGCCTGAAGAATCTTCGGATATACCTTTATCCCCTTCCTGTCCCTGTCCGGACAATTCCATAAAGATGTCTTCGGCCTCTGTATCTTTTTCAGGGCCCGGTTCACCTTCTTTCTCAAGGGCCTCCTCTTCATTAGGTGAGAGTGATACCTGCATATCGACATTATTATCCGGGGTTTCCATGTTATCCGGGGTTTCCATCTCATCCACCAAGACATCATCATCCATGGAGATCTCTTTACCAAGATCAAAGGTTTCGGGCTTCTGCGTGATCTCCGGGGAATCAAGGGGGTTTTGCGTTTCAGCGGGCCCTTGTTTTTCGGATGCATCACCTTCTTCGAGAAGATCCGTGAGATCTATTATGTCGTCATCATCAAGTAATTTATCTGTCATTATGGTCTCCTGTTTCTTTTTTGATCCATACCCTGCAACCCTAATTCTTCATCTCAGACTGGCCGGTTGATTCCAGCACACTTCTCCACAGAGGTCCCTTGAGATCGATTTTCTTCCTTTTCTGTACAGCAATGGATACAGGGATATGGACGTAGATATTGTTCCAGCTACCTATGAGCATGTCGGTCTTCCCGCTCATGCCGGCATGCACCGCCATCTGCGCCAGGAAACCGCAGAATATGGAATCAGATGCATTGGCCCTGACGCTCCTTATTACATAACTGGGATCTATGTATTTCAGGTTGATCTCCCGGCCCAGAGAGTGGAAGTGATCTTCAATGCGATCCTTCAGAAATATACCTATGTCTCCCTTTTTTATATTTCCGGAGGCATCCATTGACATATCTTTTTTGTCAAAAAACCTTTGTCCTGCGCCCTCGGCAACTACAATTACAGCATGATCCCGACTTTCGAGTCTTTTTTCCAGTATTCTGAAAAGTCCATTTTTCCCATCAAGGTCAAAATCCTCCTCAGGGACCAGGACAAAGTTGGCATCCCTTGAGGCAAGGGCCGCGCTGGCTGCAATGAAACCGGAATCCCTGCCCATCAGTTTTACAAGCCCTATCCCGTTAGGTGCGCCCTTTGATTCCACATGCGCGCTCTGAATAACCTTTCTGGCCTCCTCCACTGCTGTGTCAAAGCCAAAGGTCTTGGACACAAAGCTGATATCGTTATCAATGGTCTTGGGTATCCCTATAATGGAGCATTTGTAGCCGCGTTTCAGGATTTCACGTGAAACAGCGGATGCTGCCTTGAGCGTGCCGTCGCCCCCGATAAAGAATACAATGTTGAGGTTGAGCCTTTCAATGGCATCCACAATAGACGATATATCCTGGGATCCCCGGGAGGACCCCAGCACGGTTCCACCGAACTCATGGATATGTTCAACGACCTCAGGATTCATATCCCTGAGGACATGAGCGAAATCCGGGATAAACCCCTGCAGGCCGAACGGGATCCCGCAGACATTTTTTGTCCCGTATATATAGTAGAGTTCAAGGACAATGCTGCGTATAACATCATTGATGCCCGGGCATAGTCCGCCACAGGTAACAATGCCGCATTTGGTCTTGGATGGATCAAAATAGATTTTTTCCCTGGGGCCTCCAAGTTCAAGGCTTGCAGGGATCTCTTTTGCCGCAATACACTCTTTCATGTGTACAAGCGTATTGTTGATAACTACCCGCTCATTATCATCGACAAAATTAGCGCCATTTACCGGTGAAACAACCTTTGGTTCACCCAGTGAACGGATAAGTGTATCCTCATTGCCAATTTCTTCGCCTGGATCTGTCTGTTTTTTTTCCATAATAATCCCCCTATCGGATAAAGGATATATTTTCTTTATGCAATACAGAATCAAGGTCATTATAAATGACTTGCGCCTGAGTTCCTTAACAAAATACTGGATTCTTGCTTTCACCTGTCTGCGTGCGACGCACTTCGCAGGCGGAAATGATGAGAGGGGAATAGAAAGGACAACCCGAACATTTGGCATGCTATCCTCTGCTTTTGTATGTGTCAAGCCAGGCAACGCTTTGTGCCTGACGGGTATATATGTTATGCCCCTGTAATGGACAATACCTACGATCTCTTTGTTATTGGCGCAGGACCTGGAGGCTACTCGGCCGCATTGCTGGCTGCCAGAAAGGGGATGAAAGTGGGGATTGCAGAATCATCCTGCCTGGGTGGCACCTGTATGAATACCGGATGTATCCCTACAAAGGCATATGCCGAAAGTATCCATCTCTACAGGCAGATAAACCAGGCAAAACGATTTGGTATAGAGGCATCGGCATCCTCCCTGGAGCCGGGTGCATTGAAAAAAAGAAAGAACCGCATCGTAAAACGCCTGACAATGGGGATTGAACAGCTTCTTTGCTCTGCCGGGGTGGATATCTATCGGCACCGGGCAAAACTTCTGGAAGACAAAAGGGTCCTGGTTGACAAAAAATGCATTGGTGCTTCAAATATACTCATTGCCACAGGATCACGGCCAAAGATAGCGCCCGGGTTTGACCGGCCCGGGGTCATGTCCAGTAATGATATATTTGAGCTTGAAAAGACGCCTGAGTCCATCGGGATCATCGGCGCGGGTGTGATCGGGATGGAGATGGCCCATATATTTGATGCATTGGGCAGCCGTGTCAGCGTGTTTGAGGCCATGGACCGAATCCTGCCCATGGAAGATGAGATGGTGTCAAAAGAGCTGGCAAGGATATACAGGCGGGTCACATTCATGGCCGCTACCCGGATCCATGAAATCCGTAGCCATGAGACTGCAGGCAAAAACGGTTTCTGTATCATCGGTGAATCCAGGGGGAACGATATCCATGAAGAAGTTGACGCACTCCTTGTCAGCACGGGAAGGGTGCCCAGTCCTCCGGACGGTATTGATGCCGCCGGTATAGCAGTGAACGCATCCAATGCAATCGAGGTCAATGGTCTTATGCAGACCTCTGCCAGGGGGATCTATGCGGTCGGGGATGTCACAGGAGGCCATATGCTGGCATATACGGCCACAAGACAGGCAGAGGTGGTGGTGAATTGCCTTGCCGGGTCACAGAAACAGATGGATTATCGATATATCCCATCTATTATATTCACAGACCCTGAGATCGCGTCTGTGGGACAGGCAGGCACAAATTCTGTCAGCGGCACCTTTGATGTCTCCGCCCTTGGACGGGCAAGGACAAAGGGGGAAAACCATGGATTTGCCCGTATAATATGCGATTCATCCCACAAGATACAAAAGGTCACCCTTATGTGTCCCAATGCCACAGAACTCATCTCCCTGGCATGTCTTGCCCTTGAAAAGGGAATGGATATCGAAGAATTCCTTGGTCCTGTGTTTGCTCATCCCACCATGGCAGAGATGCTGAAAGAGGCGGCAGACGATGTTACGGGCATGAGTATCCATAAGCCATCATAGACCGAAACAAAGCAGTACAATGCCCACAACCAAACCTACTACAATGTTTATCAGCTTTACTACCAGGAAATCCCGGCGGGAATATGCCAGGAGGGGAAGCATGCCGTGTCCGTCCTGGACAATGGAACTAACAATAAATATACTCACCGGGATCAGGGCCTTGGCATACATGGTAAGAAAGATAAGGTGAGGTCCGGATTCAGGGATAATACCCACTAATGCGGCCGCAAGCATGACAGCCCAGGTATTGTCATGGACAAGGTCCTCGAGATGCATGTTCCCGGTTATGAAAGACATAATCAAAAGCGCGCCAAAGGTCCACATGAAGACCCTGGGTGCATGTTTTTTTACGACATGTTCCCACAAATGTTCCTCAATAAAATGATCCGGAACCGTGCATACGATAAAAAGCCCCATAAGGGTTGAAGAGAGGATCGTGATCTTGATCCAGCCCCACTCACCCGGGCCCACCTCACCAATGACGAGAAAGACAAGAAATATGGCAAGGGTTGTGGCTAATACACCCCTTGAAGGGGTACAGCGTTTCCATTGATTCAGGATATCTTTGGAGGGAAAACAGTTACAGTTGTCTTCCAGATGCACCTCAAACGCCTGAGGAAGCCTTTTCTGAGACTTGCTGTAT
>JAYEKR010000188.1:11351-12721 GCA_034661115.1 Thermodesulfobacteriota bacterium
CACAAGATCTGTAAGCGCTCCGGCAAAGATGCCGACAAGGATCAATATGCCGATAATCATAAGGGACTGCCTGGGGATCATTGCCAGCATCACAAAGGTCTCATCCCCGCTTGTGGCAATCATTGCTGCAACAAGGGCCCCCAGGGAAACAATACGGTGAGAATACATGGCTACGACCATGAATGCGCCAAGGCATCCGGGTATCCCCCCAAGCAGGGCGGCAACAAGATACTGCCCTGCCTTGTTGCGGGCAAGCCTCTCCTGCCAGGTACCTTGTGTAAGTACATTGATGTATTCTATGACAAGCATCATGACAAAGACAAACGCGGTTATCATGACGGTATGTTTGAATATTGAGATAAAGATGTCCATCCGCTCCCCTCTTGTTACAATATAGGTGCTATGCATGATTGCGTCAAGATTCCTGTCTGCCCTTGTCTAGTTTATATGAAAAAGTAGAACACCTCCACTGTCATTCCCGTCTCCCGGTCTTCCGTCTCCCGTCTTGGTTGTGAGCGCACCAGCGCCCATGCTGGTTTATTATAAATTTTTTATATTGACTAAACACAGGACCACCTTTAACCTATAAGGTAAAGGGAGACCGAAAATATGGTGGGGATGGTAAAAATGAAGGTGGCGGGTATTGCCTTGGACCCCGCAAGCAATGCTCCTATCGTGATTCTTCAGGACAAGCACGGGAATACCCTGCCAATATGGGTGGGTATGATGGAGGCAGCTTCCATTGGGGCGGCCATGGAAGGTATTTCCTATGCCAGACCCATGACCCATGATCTTTTCAGTTCCATGCTGAAGGCATTAGATGCCAGGGTATTGAGGATCGGGATTGTTGATATCCGTGAAAATGTCTTTTATGCCGAGATAACCATTGCATATAAGGACGGTCAGATCTCCATCGATGCAAGGCCCTCTGATGCCATTGCCATTGCCTTGAGACAGGGCGCAGAGATCTTTGCATCAAAGGATGTTATTGATGATGTGGCACAACATCCCGATAATGGACACCCTGGCCGGAAAACCCCTGTGATCGGTTTTGAACAGGACGAGGATAAACTGAAAAAAATCCTTGAAAATATGTCGCCAGAGGATTTCGGCAAATTCAAGGCATGACCCTGCCAGAGGCAGGCAGCCACCCCTGGCTTCTGACATCAGAAGCGTTTATGCACCACAATCCCAAGAGGTCTTGGTCTTTGCCGGAGATTGGGTCTTATCTCATTGTGTAGCCGTGAACGGCTTGAAATTGGAAATTGGAAATTAGAAATTGGGGAGAAATGAAACGAGTTTACGAGCTGGCAGAAGCGTTATCAGATATGGTCTGGCACGATTTTGATAAGTGGAACAAAAAGGTTCAA
>JAYEKR010000189.1:0-12714 GCA_034661115.1 Thermodesulfobacteriota bacterium
GTTTCGGGGTCCACCCGCCCGATGCATTTACGTTTTGCCCGGGACTGCTGCTTATCCTTGTCCCAGTAAGAGATCGACTCGTACGCATAGGTGACCCCGGTCTTTTTGTTGGTTTGATACACGATAGCCGCCATATACAATCCCTCCCGTCCTCGTTACAATAACATACATTGTAACGAGGACAAATGCAAGAGAAATCGTATTAAAATCTTCTTTTATTATGAAGTTATCCCCATTCCATCGTTACATATTCTCGGGAAGGCAGGATTAAAGGTAAGGTAGCGCCTCTGTGTCAAGTTTTTTTGTTTTGTCAAAAAATTATAAAATACGCCGAGCAGTTACAATTGTTCGTGCAATTCGTGGCGCTGATATATTTATCCTGTGAGGTGGTCTGGGAAAACCAGGGGACAAAAGGGGACGGTTCTCATTTCTAGAAACGTCCCCTTTTTCTCCCGGGAATGTCCCCTCTGCAAAGGATAGGCCTGATGCCTTCGGGGCTGCTGTGGCCGCAGCCTTGAATATTGCCTAATTCAACGGAATGGAGAAGTTCAGCCCGTAGGCGATTTCGTCATTGCTGTCTTTTCTGATTGTAAAGAGCACAGGGGATATCTCATATGCGCCGAAACCCATGCCACACAGGGACCCGATGCTTGCGCCCTGTGCCATGCGTTCATAATGGTCACTTGGTTCATCCATAAACGCCATGGTTGCTGCCCCGGCTACTGTCCCTATGAGAGCTCCCCACAAGGTGTCTTCAAAGATGACCTGCAGAGACGATGCGGCCTGTGACTGCATGGGTATAATCGCCATGGATATAACAAAGACAAGAGCGACAATAAGTTTTTTCATGCCGTTTCTCCCAGTATCTCCTCGATCCTTGATGCAATACCCTCTGGATCAAGGCCAAAAATCTTCAGGCAGTCTTTTGACGGCCCGGAGGCTGGAAACCCATGGATGCCCATGGGAACCAGTTTAATGCCTATGGCATTGGTGGATGCCGTGTATGCGATCTGTGATGCCAGGCCGCTTTGTTCCAGGTGGTCCTCTACCACGAACACAGGGCCTTTGGCTGCTGCCTCTGCTATCTCTTCTTTTTTCAGGGCAAGGGGGCAGGATACACCCACAACCTCTATATCGATGCCTTTTTCCTTCATGAGCGCCCATGCCCCCAGGGCCTGTGAGCTCATACCGCCCAGGGCAAAGATGGTGCCCCTGGAGCCCTTTTTGAGGTGATGGGCCTTTCCATAAGAAAACTCCTTGTCTTTGAAGAATTCCACATTATTTTCGTCCGTGATAATCGCCAGCTTTGACCGGCCCATTCCTACCAGGATGTTTCCTTTTTCTGCCAGGGCCCACCTGGTTGCAAGGTCTGTCTCATTGGGATCAATGGGTATGACTACGCGAAAGCCCTCGAGGTTTTGCATGAGTCCGACATAGTCGATGCATTGGTGTGTCTTTCCATCCTCGCCCACATCGATACCTATATGGGTGCAGAAGAGTTTCAGGCTGGCATGGTTGATGGCATTGAGCCGCTGCTGATTATAGGTCTCGTCTATGCCGAACATGCCGAAATCCGCAAACACACTGATAATGCCCTGTGTGGAGGCGACACCGGCCATGGCCACGGTATTGTGCTCCGCAATACCGGCCTGGAAGAAGTTTTCAGGAAATGCCTTTGAAAACCCGGCGGTCTTTACCGAGCCTGCAAGATCACAGTCAAATACAGCAAACCCGGCATCCTTATTGGCCTGCGCGGTTTCCAACAGTGCTGTTCCAAAGGCGGAACGGTTGTCTGTCAGCGTGTCTTTTGTATATAGATGTGCCTTTGAAAGATTCATGGCCGGAAAGGTCCATGCGGTCTGAGGGATTGCTTTTTCATCCAGATCCTTTGATCTCATGGCCCGCAGTTCTTCCAGTGGCCATTCAATAGAGACATCCTTTAATGCCTGCGTCATCTCATCGTTATTAAGGGCCTTTCCGTGGAACCCTGCCTTGTTTTCCATAAGGCCGATGCCCTTACCCATGACGGTATTGGCTATGATGGCATAGGCATTGTTTGTGTCCGTGACCGCAAGACTGAGGGCTTTATAGGTCTCGTCCAGGTCATGCCCGTTTATCTCCAACACCTTGATACCTGCGGACTCGTATTCTTTTTTGAGGTCCTGCGGCATGACCTTTTCCCGGTCTCCTGATATCTGCAATCGGTTATTGTCTATAATGACGGTGATATTGTTGAGCGCGTATTTTTTGATAAAGCGCCTTGCCTCGCTTATCTGCCCCTTTTGCTGTTCACCATCTCCCATGACCACAAAACAGTCCATGGACTCACCCTTTACCCGATTTGCCACAGCATACCCGCAGGCCGCTGACAATCCCTGGCCCAGATTGCCGGTGCCCCAGGGCACACCCGGAACAGACGGTTCCACATGTCCTTCAAAGATGCTTCCAATACGGCGGAAGCCCTTTATCACATCGAGCGGATCGAACATTCCCGAACGTGCAAGCGCGGAATATACCGCAGGAGAGGTGTGGCCGTGAGAGGCAATGACCTTGTCCTTCTCCATGTCAATTATATGGTAGAGCAGGGTGTATATGTCTATGGAAGACAGGGAACCGCCGGGATGGCCTGAGCCTGCCAGGTGGGTCATGGCTATGATATCCCCCCTGGATTGTGCGGCCTTTTCAGCGATCTCTTTTTTTAATTCAGGTGTCAGCTTTTTTATCATGTATTTTCTCCTCGATCATTATGATTTTTGGGTTGCCTTTGTAAGGGATTCTATCAAGATTTCTGCAGGGTCAAGGGCATCCAGCCGGGTAAAGTGACCCAGTTGCATGCGGCATGCCCCGCAATCAGACACCAGGACATCCGGCCGGGTATCTGTAATGGCCTTGGCTGCGATTTCCCCCAGCTTAATAGAGGTCTCCTGGTTTTTTTTCTTGAAGCCGTAGCTTCCGGACAGGCCGCAGCAGTTTTCATCAAATATTTTGTATTCAAGACCCGGTATCATGTCGAAGAGACGGGTTGCCGGATAACCGATGCCCAGGGCCCTCAAGTGGCAGGGGATATGGTAGGCGATCTGTTTATTCATCTGGCCGAAGACCGGTTCAACATAGCCATCGTCAATAAGGTCAAGGATATACTCATGTATGTTCCAGGTGTTTTCCGCGACCTTCTGCCCGTTCGGGATATCAAGGATGCCCGGGTAGTCGTGTACCAGGGTCAGTCCGCAGGATGTGCATGCATACACCACATCATATCCCCGGTCTATATAATCACAAAGTATGCCGGCATTTTTTTTTGCAAACCTGCGTGCGGTCTTGAGATCTCCGTTTCCAAGTGCTGGAAGCCCGCAGCAGACCTGGTGGGGGAGGATCACTTCAAGACCCATGGATACGAGAAGATCTCTGATCTTTCTTCCCAGGTCAGGCCGGTTGTAGTTCAAAAAACACCCGTAGAAGAATACGACCTTTTTTTTGCCCTTGCCCTTTTTTTTCCAGGAGCGTCCAAGTGAAAGGGCATGGAACGAGGGCATCGGCATATAGGTCGAGATCCCTACGACATTCATGATATTTTTTACTATACTGATCCCGGTTACCCGGTTGGCAATCGGAGCAAAGGCAGACCCAAGTGTTTCCATGTAATAGTTGTTTGCAAACATGTGGGCGGTAAGGGGCATCAGGTGTTCCTCACTGTATGCCAGCTGGGCCTCCAGGATAATATCTGCGGGATTCACACCATAGGGACACGCCACATTGCATTTTTTGCACTGGCAGCAAAGCTTGATCCAGCTGTCAACCGACTTTTCATTGTCGAGACGAAAACGCTGGGAATCCGGGCCGGCCTGTTTGGGCCCCGGATACGCCGGGTTTACCTTGAATACAGGACAGCTTTCCACACAGATGGTACAGCGGATGCAATGTTCAAAGTTCATGATATACCGGCCTCCAGACTCTTTGCGGCCATAAACCCTGTTGACAGGGCAAGTCCGTTACCGCACTGGTATTTCATTACCTGAGAAAAGGCCAGGATGCTGCCGCACACAAAGAGGTTTTCCATGTCTGAGTCAATGGGCCTGAATGCCTTGTCCACACGTATGCCTGCCTTTTCAATCTCATGGTCACGGGCAAAAAAGTCCTGGGTGAACCATCCCTGTCTTGGCCCGGGCAGATACACATCCATCCCGAACACGGTTTCCCGGATGGAATCCCTGTGTGCAAAGAGTCCTCCGCTGACAAAGGAGCCTGTGGAAAGCATGAAGGCCCTGCCCCCCACACGATGAGGTCTTCCCGGGGTGGAGAGTGTTATCGCCTCGATATGGTTATTCGTCGTCTCAAAACTGGCGACATCATTGCCCCAGTATATATAACCTCCCTTGGCCTGGAAAAGGTTTTTAAGCCTCCTGAAGAGTCGTATGCCGGGAATGGATGGTGGAAGGGTCGGGATCTCAAAGATCTTTCTGTCTGTTTCCCTTGATATACGCGATATGATCTCTTTTGACGACTCAATGCCCAGGACAGCTGGAAGGGCAATCTTTCCCGGGGGGACCTCAAGGGCCTTAAGCCAGGATATGAATTCATCAAGAAAACGTTTTTCCTCGAACCTGGAGGCAATCGCCATGGTGGTGCTGACTCCGGCATCAAAGGTGGAGTAGCCTGCAAGTGTCTTTCTCGAGGTGATATAAGAGGGATAAAAGTCCTTGATTCCATCAAAGGAGATTAGGTGCAGGTACTTTTCATCACTGAATTCGGAATGCATGATGGTTTCGGGTACCAGGCAGGTGGTTTTTGTGGTACCCAGCGGGGTCAGGATTTTTCGGTTGGTATGTGCATCGCCGACATAGTCAAGACCGGTCTCTGCCATGATACGTTTGAAGGTTTCAATGCTCTCGACAATACCATCACTGCCCACGAGCCGGTACGGGTGTTCTTCTGGCAGCATGTCCAGCCCATCCATGGGGTCCGGTGTGCTGCCGAGGAGGTCGATGCATCCGGTGGAAAGGCTTATTACAGGGTCCCCTTTTGAGACCAGTGCCACCTTCAGGCCTTTTTCCAGGAGATGGATGGAGGCACACAGACCAGCCATGCCCCCGCCGATGATAACGGCGTCAAATGTGGTTTTGCTCATTCTTCCTGCCCTATATTTAATATTCCAAGATAAATACCCTCAACCATTTGTTCCTCTCTGAGTTGATCCCCCCACAGGGCCGGTCTTATGCCGCGAAAACGCCTCTGCAGAAAATCTTTGAGTACCTTCATGGATTCGTCCGGAGAATATCGGCCCATCTCCTGCATGATGCCCAGGGCTCGGTACGTGCAGAATCCTCCCTGGCACGGGCCCATACCCAGGCGTGTCCGGTGCTGGATGTCCGAGATATGCCTGGCCCCCACACGGTTAACTGTGCGCTTGATATCCTCTTTGGTTACCAGCTCACACTCGCAGACAATGTTGTCCAGGTTCTTGAGCCTTTTTGACAAGGGATATCCGCTGAGTTCGTCCTGACCGTCCAGCGGTTTTTCCGCTGTGGTGCATGAGGCCTTGGTCCCGAACTCTGCCATTACCCTGTCCACCATCTTTTCTGCCATGAGCCGGTAGGTCGTAAGCTTTCCGCCCAGGATGCTAAACATGCCGTTTTCATGGTCTATGATCTGGAATCCCCTTGAAATCGACCGGCTGTCTCCTCCAGGTGCCTTTAAGAGGGGCCTGACCCCTGTATATGCCCGGATAATCCGGGTGGTTCCGAATACCGGGAGCATCTGCTCCGCCTCATTGGCGATAATATCCACCTCAGCGGCATCTACCTGAATATTGTCCGGATCATGGGTTGTAATCGATGTGGTACCGGCAAGGCATACCGCCTCATTGGGAACGATAATGTCCCCGTCTGAAGGGGGACGAAGGCGGTTTATCACCATGTTTGTAAGCCTGTGGTTTGTGATGACAAGGCTGCCCCTGGAAAGGGTCATCGGCACCTGGGAACCACCCATCTTTGCCATCTGATCACCCCATGCACCAGAGGCGTTGATGATGATCTTTGCCCGTATTTCTTTGACCTGTGAGGTAAACTGGTCCCTTGCCCTTATTCCGACACAGAGGCCCTTTTCCTTTATGACTTCTATGACTTTGTGGTGGATCAGGACCACACCGCCCTTGTTCCTTGATGAGATTGCATTCAGCATGCACAGCCTGAAGGGGTCTATGGAGCAGTCCGGCACACGGATGGCCTCCTCGATAACCGGGTTCAGGTTTGGGACAAGGTCAAACGCCCTTGTGGGAGAGAGTACCTCTGTGGATATTCCAACCTCCTTGCAGCTCTTTATAAAGCGGTCCCTGAATCTCTTTGAATCACCCGGAAGACGGACAAAGAGGCCATCTGTCTTTTCCACGCATTTTCGCGCTATCTTTCTTAATATGGTATTCTCAGAGATGCATTCAGCGGCCGAATCCGGGTCGGTGACCACGTATCTGCCCCCGCTATGCAGAAGGCCATGACATGCGCCGGTGGCCCCTGCGGCAAAGTCGTTTTTTTCAACAAGATAATGGGGAATACCCCTGAGGGCCAGGTCCCTGGCTATGCCGGAACCTGTGGCTCCGCCTCCGATAATAATTACGTCTGTATTTATCATATTTTTCCCTGGCTTTCTTTATACATTGAATGCCCCCGAGGTCAAGTCAAGTCAAGGATAAGGGACAAAAACTGCATCTTAGAGACTGGAGACCGGAGACCGGAGACCGGAGACTGGAGGCTGGAGGCTGGAGACTGGAGACAGGAGACTGGAGACCGGCGCATTAGCAGTAGGGGCGAAAGATGTTTCGCCCCTACAATCTTGAAATATGTTCTGCAGGGGCAATCCATTGTATTTTACAGGACAAGGTGTCTTAGAGGGCATAGATCTGGGCGTCACTCAAGACCTTGACCCCTTTGTCTTCAAGCAGGGATTTTATCTGTGCGGTTTCCTGCGTCTCTATCACAAAAAGGGTTTTGCCCCCCTTGGACAGGGTAAAGCCAAAGGCGCTGTCGATGTTGATCCCTTTGGATAAAAGAAGTTCCGTGATGCTGACCATGTTAGTGGAGATATTGTCGATTTCAATCACCATGACCTCTGCCAGGGCCACGGTGAGGTCGGAATCCCGGAGCAGTTCCCGGACCTTGTAGGGTTCATTTACCAGCATCTTGATGATGCCGAACTTGTCTGCGCTTGCAATGGTAAAGGCCTTGATTGCGATATGCTTGTCTGTAATGGCCTTTATGATGGTATTGAGCTTGCCCGGCCTGTTTTCCATAAAAAGAGATATTTGATGAGCCATGGATATTCCCCTTATATATTACGTTTGTCGATAACCCTTATGGCCTTTCCTGCGGGTATGGGTATGCTGCCGGGTTCGCACAGGTCCACTTCAGGGGTAATAAGGAGTTCGTCCCTGAGCTTGCTGCGTATTTTTGCCCTCAGGCCCTCCAGTGCGCCTATGTCCCCGGAGAACATGGCAGGGTCAAGCTCGACACGCACGAGCATATGGTCATTGTTCCCCCTGCTTTCAAGGATGATCTGGTAGTTTCTGCCTACCCCCTGCATGCCGATCAGGGTCTGCTCCACCTGTACAGGGAAGATGTTTACGCCCTTGATGATAAGCATGTCATCCGAGCGGCCCGTTATTCTGCGTATACGCCGGTGTGTCCGTCCGCAGGGGCATGTGCCGGGGATGATGGAGGTGAGGTCCTTGGTGCGGTAGCGGATCAGGGGCATGGAGTGCCTGTTGAGCGTGGTGAGGACAAGCTCCCCCTCTTCTCCTTCCTTGACCGGCTCAAGGGTGTCGGGATCCACGATTTCCATGAGGTATGAATCCTCCCACAGATGCATGCCGTTTTTTTCAGGGCATTCAAAGGCTACACCCGGGCCGTTCATCTCTGAGAGACCATAGGAATTAAAGGCGTCGATACCGAATGCAAGTTCAATCTTTTTCCTTGTTTCTTCGGAATGTGGTTCAGCTCCCACAATTGCAAGCCTGAAATGGGGGAATTCTTTTTCAGGGTCAAGGCCCATTGTCTCCAGGGTATCTGCCAGGTGCAGGGCATAGCTGGGGATGACATGGATCGCGGATACATTGAATTCCTTCATGAATTTAAGTTGACGACGGGTGTTGCCGGGTCCGGTCGGGATGGTGAGACAACCCAGTCGTTCCGCGCCGTAATGCAGGCCGAAGCCTCCGGTGAACAGCCCATAGCCGATCATGTTCTGGAAGATATCGGTTTTCCTGATCCCGGTCATGTACATGGAGCGTGTTACCAGCTCGGTCCATGCGTCTATATCATGGTTTGAGTGATATACGACCGTAGGTGTCCCGGTGGTGCCGGAAGAGGAATGGAGACGTACGAGATCATCCCTTGATGAACATACCAGGCCATAGGGGTATGCATCTCTCAGGTCCTGTTTCGTGGTTACCGGCAGCCTATGTATGTCGCTCAGATCTTTGATGGTGTAGTCTGCCAGCCCCAGATCCCGGTAGAATGGGGCCATGGATGCCCTTTTTACTGTGTCTTTGAGCCTTTTGAGCTGAAGTGCCTCAAGCTCGTCTTTGCCCATGAGTTCAGTATCCTTGTCCCAGTACACGCCTGCCCCCTTTTGTGGGATGAAAAACTGGAGAATATCTACCATGACAGGGGGATATTTGTCAAATACAGGCAAGGGGGCTTGCCGGATTTAACGAATGACAAAGAGGACCAATCTGGAGTAGAATATGAAAAGCAGGGCCAGGATACGGGCCCGAAGATATAAGGTGAGGTCATGAATAAAAACAGGGCGAAGCACAATAATGCAGGTAATATGGAAGGGGTTTTATCGATGATCCCCTATCTCTTTGTCATGGGGGCTATCGGAATAATCCGTGTTTTGCCCCACGATGCGGCACTCTTGTTCGGAAGGTGTATGGGGGTGCTGGGCTGGGCACTGGATCCTGTCCACCGGGGGATTGTCAGGGTACAGATGAAAACGGCACTGGGCAAGGGATATCATGCGTCCATGCCTTTGAAGGTCTTTATGAACCAGGGAGAGTTCATGGTCGATATAATCCGGTTTTTCTATATGGATGATGAAACCCTGAAAAAAATCGTGGACATAGAGGGCCGAGATCACCTTGAACAGGCCATCTCTACAGGCAGGGGGATTGTATTCATAACCGGGCATATCGGTTCCTGGCAGGTGCTGAGCCATATCCCCAGGCTGATGGGTCTTGACTATTCCACCATGGCGGACCTTGTCAAAAATCCCAGGCTGGCGGCCCTGCTCAGTGATATCTTCGGTAGTGGGGGTGTTTCTATCATGCCTCCAAAGGGGGGCGTGACAGAGATGCTGGAAAGAGAGATCCAGGAGGGGCGCCATGTATGCATCACCATCGACCAGAGGGGCAACCGCTCCAACGGCCTGTTCTGCGACATGTTTGGCCTGCCCGCCCCCACGACCCCGCTTCCGGCCTTTGTGGCGCTGAAGACCAATGCCCTGATCGTGCCGGTCTATTCCATGAAGGTCGGCGACCGCTACAGGGTATATTTCAGCGAGCCAGTGGAGCCTGCCTCTTTCGGAGATGATTTCACCGGGATCGACACGCTCCGGGATGCCGCACGATCCAGTGCGGTCAGGGGATTGAGCGGTTATATGCAGTCCTGGCTGGAAACGATTGTCCGTGCCCATCCAGAGCACTGGTTCTGGGTGCATTCCAGGTGGGCCAGGCGCAAGGATATGCAGAAACTGCTGAAAAAAGGCAATGCATTTGCGGCATATGTAAAAAAAACCGCAGAGATGCAGCGAAAGGGATAAATGCCCATTCAGTGTGAGTGTTTTTTTCTATTATTTGCACATTCATCTGTAGACCTCCTTTTATAATTTAGTGAAATTCCAGGTGTTTTGTGGCACGGATCAGGCAGTGGTTTTTGTTTTCATGGGATAGTGCTGGATGTAAACCGGAATTACGATGAAACTGATATACTTTTTATATATACTGCTGTATAATTTTTTATAGATAATTGTATAACAATGCTCAGTGTGTCTGTATATTTTTTTGGTGTGATTGAGGAGGAAGAGATATGAAGAAATGCATCCTTGGATTAGTGTTTGGATTAGTGTTTTTGTTGTTTCCCGGTGTTTTGCTGTATGCCGCATTGCCTGCTGAATACCCGGGCCAGCTGCCGGATGAAACCCTTGAACGGCTCACGACCCAGCTCGACAGCATGGATATCGGGAAATATAATATAGACCTGAACGTCAAGGTAAAGATCCCTGCCCTTAAAGCACCTGATGCCGGGGTAAATGGCAATCCCGGGGATATGAAACATGCCCCGGTGGATCTCTGGGCCATTGTTTTGAGGCCAATGCCCGTAAAGCCGCGGCCTACCATCCTTATCTCCACCTGTTACCGCAGGGAGGTCTGCCTTATCCTGGGCGCTTCTTTGGTAAGCCACGGTTATAATGTCATGGTCCTGGATATCCGGGGCTCCGGCTCTGCGGCCGGGCAGTGGCAGCTTTTTGACCTGGAGGAACATACGGATATCGCCTATGTGATCGACAAGTGGATCCCGGATGAGTCGAACAGCGGCTGGTCCAATGGAGATGTGGGGATGATAGGGCCCTCATACCTGGCCATAACCCAGTTTCTGGCCGCCGGCAATATTGAACGCGACGAGCAGGGCAGGCCAGCCCATCTCAAGGCGATCTTTCCCGTGGTCCCCCTGGCGGATGTCTATGGGGACCTGGCTATGTCCGGTGGAAATGCAAGTATAGAGTTTATACTCCTGTGGCTGGGTATAAGCGATGGCCTCGGCATACTGCCGCCTTTGCAGCTCCTGGGATCATCTTCCATGGAGGATGTAGAGGAGGCCCTGGATGTATGGACGCAACATATTCAGGCAATAGGCGGGCATATAAGGACCGTTATGGATCCTGCGCAAATGACCTACAGCCAGTTTTACCGCAGGAATTCCGCCATGATGTACTGGCCCGATGCCCCGGACAACTGGGTGGAGTGGGAAAGAAAGCGCATGCCCGCTGATCTCCCGGTTTTCATGACCGGTGCATGGTATTGTATCTTTACCAGGGATGAGGGGCTTATATATGAACACGCCCTCTCAGGGCAGGAAGCATCGGACAAGGCCATGGTGATCGGACCATGGTATCATGCGGACGGATCGTTTAATTTGGGCATCGAGGGTCTCATGCTTTCCAATGAGGTTTCAGCAAGGTGGTTTGACTGGAAGATCAAGGGAATAGAAGATCCCTTTATGGTAAAATATCCGGTTGTCCTCTATGTCATGGGTGAAGACAGGTGGCGCGCGGAAAAGTCCTGGCCCCTTCCTGCGGAACGCGTGGAAAACCGTACTTATTATCTTTCAAGGACCCGGGCAGATGATATCCAGGGTGACTGGTTTTCCGGTCTTAACCGCAAAAACAATTATCTGCTCAAAAACGCATTGGATATAGATGATTCTGTGCCATACAGCGTTTTTGACATGGACAAAAACAATCCCATCCTGATGCATGAGCCCCCTGTGTTTCACGGGATTGTATCCAGGTCGTCAGTGAGATGGTCCATTGGAGTGGGCGCCATTGTCTCGCAGGCATCCAGGTATCTTCTGGGTACGGATATGGATCCTCTTATGCCATGGGAGGATGAGCGGCTTGACGATGTCGGTGTCCTTACCTTTACCACCGATGAGCTGGAAGAGGACGTGGAGATCAGCGGGCCGTTGAAACTGACCTTCTGGGCAAAGACCGAGTTTCACCGGCCTGTTACCGAGGCCATAGCAGACAAGGCTTGTGACCTTCTGGACACCTTCTGGGCCGGCATCTCTCAAAGTGAGACCGGAGAGAACCTTTTGACCGGAATGATGAACAAAAAAGATGTGCAGTGGGTAATAGGTATAGAGGATGTCTTTTGCCGGGGAAGGGCCAAAAATATCACATCGGGCTGGCTCAGCGCAGCACATCGGCCCTATAATGCACAGGGAGACAGGCATGATGTGGACCCGGAATATACCCCCTTTAATCCCTTTTACAAGGCGCCTGATATAATGCCGGACCCCATAAACCCGGGCGATTTGTATGAATATGTCGTGGAAATATGGCCCACAGACAATAGGTTCAAGGCGGGTCACCGTATCCGGTTGAGTATCTCTGCTTCGGATGTGCCCCATCTTCTGCCCATACTTCATCCCTCGAGAAACACCATTGTCATTGACAACCAGCACCCGGCCACACTTGAGTTCGCACAGGTGACCAGTGATGGTGACTGGAAGTGGATAACCCCTGAAAAGGGCAGCATCAAAGAGGAGTTTGACTCGGTCAATAACTACCTGCTGAACCACCGCGATGAAGATGCGGCCATGCAGGATGCATCTTCGGGTGATGGGGAAGAGGCCGCACCTGAAGGCGCTGATGATACCACATCCACTGCAGCAGTAACACAGTCGCAGGACAGCTCTGGTGCGTGTTTTATTCGTAGTGCGATGATATAATGATAATCAGGGGACACCATACTCATTCATTGACCTGGTAATTAAGCGGGCAGAAACAGGTATGGTGTCCCCCCGATTATCCCTTCCCGTTCCTTTCCCGCCTTTGCAGGGGTGGTGGTAATCATCACATAGGGTTTTAACTCTCTTAGGGTTTAATTCCCCGCAGCTTGCTGCGAAAGGCCTATTCCCCTTAGGTAGCCGTGAACGGCTTGAA
>JAYEKR010000190.1:0-2582 GCA_034661115.1 Thermodesulfobacteriota bacterium
AGCAGAGGACGCGGAGTTAGAATCCTATATAATATCACAAAGATAACCGTCACCCGCGCCTGCCTGCTGCAGGCAGGCCTGCGAAGTGCGTCGCACGCAGACAGGCGAAAGCGGGGGTCCAGAAACGCCGACCCATCTGGAACACTGGATTCCCGCCTTCGCGGGAATGACGGGAGGGGAACAGGAATGACGGGAGGGGAACAGGAATGACGGGAGGGGAACAGAAATGACGGGAGGGGAACAGAAATGACTGTGGTGGTGTTCCTGTCTTTTTCATATATAAATCCCGCAATCCCCAATCCAAAACCCTCAATCTCCTTGCGCCCATTTTTCCACCATCTCAAAGACGATCTCGCGTTTGATCGGCTTTGAGATATAGTCGTCCATGCCTGCGGCTATACATTTCTCTTTGTCCCCCTTCATGGCCTGCGCGGTCATGGCAATGATGGGAACAGATAAACCAGTGGCAGACCCCTCTTCAACTGTGCGTATGCGGCTTGTGGCCTCTATCCCGTCCATAACCGGCATCTGTATATCCATGAAAACAATATCATAATCTTTCGGATCCGCACGGTATTTATCGAGCGCCTCCTGACCGTTTACAACGCAGACCACCTGGTAGCCCGCCTTGGAAAGCATCATCTGCGCAAGCTTTGTATTGACCGGGTTATCCTCGGCCAGAAGTATCCTTATCCCCTGTTTGGCCTCTTCACGCATGGAATGGCGGGTAACAATGGCCTGTTCTTCTTTAAAACCCTCCCGTCCATGGCCAAGCAGGCCCTTTACCATCTGTATAATCTTTTCTCTCTGCACGGGCTTGGGCAGAAAACCGTCAAAACCCGCATCATGGCATGCCTTTGCCCCATGTTCCAAAGAGGATGAAAACGCGATCAGGGGCAGGTTAAAGATAAGGGGCTGATTTACCTGTGAACGAATTACCTCTGCAACTTCATACCCGTCCATGACCGGCATCTGTATATCCATGATGCATAGATCATAAGGCGTATCGCCATCAATGGCCCTTTGCAGTGCCGGCAGAACATCCTGGCTGTGCAAAAAGGAAAAAACCTCTATACCTGCTCGCTCAAGGATATGGGTGAGGATATCCAAATTGGTCTGGTTGTCATCCACGATCAAAACACGTTTGCCCTTCAGAGAGATTTCTCTGTATTTATCCGCAATTGTGGTCCGGGGTTGTTCGACGTGGCCGAAACAAGCCGTAAAATGAAAAGTCGTGCCCGGACCCTTAAGACCCTCTCCTGCAGGGGCCTTTTCGTCCAGATCGCTCTCGGCCCAGACACTGCCACCCATGATCTCTGCCATCTGGCGCGATATGGCAAGGCCGAGACCGGTCCCGCCGAACCTGCGGGTGGTGCTGGAATCCGCCTGGGAAAAGGCATCAAAAATATGCAGGAGCGAGTCCTTTGATATCCCGATCCCTGTATCCCGGATAGAGACGTGAAGCTTGATGCGTGTATTGTCTTCTTCCTCTACCATAAGACAGAGCTCTATCTCTCCTTGTGATGTAAACTTGACTGCATTGCCCACCAAATTGACGAGTACCTGCCGAAATCGTCCGGGATCGCCCATAACCCGCGCAGGGACATCATCCCCTATGCGGCAGAGGACCTCGACCGGTTTGTCTCCCAGCCTGGGACGGATCAAACCGGACACATCATGGACCGTTATTTCCGGGTCAAAGGGGATGGATTCCATCTCCAGCCTGCCTGACTCTATCTTGGAAAAATCAAGGATATCATTGATAAGAGAAAGCAGGGCATCCCCGCTCCTCTTGATGGTATCCACGTAGTCAGTCTGTTCTACATCAAGCTGTGTTGCTGAAAGCATATCCGCAAAGCCTATAATCCCGTTCATGGGTGTACGTATCTCATGGCTCATGTGCGCCAGAAACTCGCTCTTGGCCCGATTCGCCTGTTCCGCCTCTATGGTCATCATATTGGCCTCGTTCATGGCTTTTTCAAGCTCCTGGTTCATGTCCTCAAGCCGATCCCTGGCTCTTATAATCTCCTGATCCTGGAGTATCCTCTCGGAAACGTCCCTCATGGTACCTGCAATCCTGTCCAAGTTACCTTTGCTGTCATACAAAAGCCTTACTGAAAACGAGACAGAGATAATCCCTCCTGTCTTCTTTTTCATGCGTACATAATAATCGTTCAGCACACCATTGTTCTCAAGGATCGCGGCATCAAAACCATGCCGGTCAACATCTGCTGTGTAAAAGGACTGTATATCGCGTCCAAGCAGGTCCTGCCTTGTATAACCCGTCATCGCCTCTATCGACGGGGTAATCTCGAGGATAGTGCCGTCCTTTGCCACCTCTGCATATACATCATGGATGTTTTCAAAGATCCTGCGGTATTGTTCCTCTCTTTGTCTCAGGCTGAGATCGCTTGCCTTTTTCTGTGTTATATCCACGGCGCAGATCATGATCGCAAAAGCGCCCCTGTATTCAATGACCCTCACGCTTACATCCGCCCACATAACAGACCCATCTTTGGGATTGATCTGTACCTCGTAGCGGGTTTCAGTCGCTTGCCCGGCAAGCCTTTTTTCTCTTCTGG
>JAYEKR010000191.1:0-2571 GCA_034661115.1 Thermodesulfobacteriota bacterium
ACATGCCGCGATTCTGGAGCAGCACGATATCGACGGCGACGGCAAACTGTCATGGACAGAACGTCGCTCTGTTCGTGATGCAGCGCATGAGGCCTTTATCGCGAAATACGACACCGATGGCGACTCAGAGATATCAGATGAGGAACGCGATGCAGTAAAAGCCGACTTTATCGAACGATATGATAAAGACGGTGACAATGCGATCTCAAAAGATGAACTTCCATGTGGCGAACGCGGTGAACACTACGGACGCAGCGGACGTGGCGAGCGCGGTGAGCGCGGTGAGCGCGGCGGACAATGGAAATGATGGCGTCTTAGCCAGGGGAAATATCCAATTCTCAGGTCAGCACATTTTTTCAGTGCTGACCTGAATCTTTTTTAAGTCATGTGCAATTAACGAAAAAGAAGCTTGAGCAGTAACAAATCCCTTAGCCGCACGGAAAGGACAGCAAGCATACTCATGGCCAGCGATGGATTGTCGGCAATAAGTTATATTATGGCGGCATGATATTCTCGAAGGAGAGAGATCGTGTCACTTCCTGCCACTGATTATCGCCCACAAAATCCGCAAAACTCGGATTCTTACCGCTGTGTGGAGGACCGTTTAGAGGCCTTTCTTCAGATCTATGACAGGGTTTATGGACTTTTGTCAAAGAGTCGCAAGACAGTGCCGGCTCGTTTTATGAGGCCTTTGACCACCTTGCCGGAATCGAAAACCGCTGCTATAAGGCCTGCCGCGAGACCATGATCAAGGTCGCTGGCCAGTAAATTCTCAATTCGGATGGATATTAGCTCAATGTAACGATATTGAGTGAATGGGTCTTTCCATGCGGCCCATCGGTAAACCTGTTCGTGATCAGGATATGCCAGCCCGGGCGTACAAGGCCCTTGTCCCTTACAAAAGAAACAAGATCATCGTCTTTCATGCGTTTTTTTGTCAGGACAGGAAGGACTCCGTATGACAGGACAAGGAGATTCAGGCAGGCAATGTCGTGGCAAAATGCCAGGATCCAGGCACTGGACTTGTATCTCGATATCCTCCTGGGCGTTTTTCCGCCAAGGGTCTCAGTCAGCACATATCGGATATTGAGGGCGTTTATCGCCTCTACGATATCAATGGACAATGCATCACCGGTTGAGACCTGCCTGCGAGTCAGGCTGGAACGCATCTCCTGGGATACGCCCGCATTTCCCGGGATATTTGAGCGTATCTTTTCTGTTTCACGTGCGATCTTTCTCATGGTCTTAACGGCATCCGCCGGATATCTGCCGATAGCGGTTTCTTCCGAGAGCATCACCGCATCCGTGCCGTCCAGGATTGCATTGGCCACATCCGTCACCTCTGCCCTTGTGGGGCGTATATTTTCTGTCATGGACTCGAGCATCTGCGTTGCCGTAATCACAGGACATCCCGCCAGATTGGCCTTGAAAATAATTTTTTTTTGCACCCCGGGCACCTTTTCCAGAGGGATCTCCACCCCGAGGTCGCCCCTGGCCACCATGATCGCATCAGAGACCTCCAGCAGAGCGTCAATATTATTCAGGGCCTCCTTTCTCTCGATTTTCGCCAGTACATGGGCTGATCCCCTGTGTTTGGTGATATAATCCTTTATCTTGATGATATCCTGCGGCCCTGAGGCAAAAGATACGCTGAATATGTCGATTGTGTTTTCAAGGCCGAACCGGACAAATTCCAGATCCCTGTCTGTAACAGGTTCCACGTCCAGGCAGGAATCAGGCAGATTGATGCCTTTGTGTGAGAGCAGCCTGCCACCGATGATTACCCTGCACTGGATATCTTTTTCTCTGAGAGAGAGCACACGAAGCTGGATAAATCCGTCATTGAGGTATATCCGGCTGCCCTTTGCTACATGCCGTGTTATCTCTTTATATTGGACCGGTATCTGCCTTGGCGACGGGTTGTCCCTGGTTGTGAGCACGACTACCTCACCGTTTTTGAGATCCATTGCATTGTTTTCAATCATGCCGACACGGATTTTAGGGCCAGGAAGATCAGCAAGGATGGCAATGGGTACGCCCATCTGCCTGGCTACCTGGCGGATGGTCTTTATATCCTCGATGTGCTGGTCCATCTCCCCATGGCTGAAATTAAGGCGGGCCACATTCATCCCGGACCGGATCATTTTGTGGATCATGGTCTGGGAACGTGACGCAGGGCCGATAGTGCATACGATTTTTGTCTTGTTTGCCGGTATTTTGATATCCATATACCCAATCTAACCCTGGGGACCTTTGTGTCAAGCAGAAAACATGCAGGGCATAACCAGGGACGGGAAAACCTTTTTTTTGAGCCAATTGAACAACTAAAAAAACTTTCACCCGCGCGAAAGCAAGGGTCCAGAGACGCCGACTCGTCTGGAATACTGGATTCCCGCCTGCCTGTTTGCGTGCGGCGCACTTCGCAGGCGGGAACGACATTGGTGGTGTTCTACCTTTTTAATATATAAAATTGTAACCATTCACGGAACGTTGAAATTGGAACATTGGCCTTTATGCTTTTGTACTGTTGACGAACGCATTCAATTTTGGCCCGAGTTTTTCAACTATTGC
>JAYEKR010000192.1:0-2562 GCA_034661115.1 Thermodesulfobacteriota bacterium
CCCGCCTTCGCGGGAATGACTGTGGTGGTGTTCCTGTTATTGTAACCGTTCACGGAACGTTGAAATTGGAAATTGGAAATTGGAAACTTGGCCTTTATGCTTTTGTACTGTTGACGAACGCATTCAATTTTGGCCCGAGTTTTTCAACTATTGCTTTGTATTCTATTGCTCTTGACTCAGATAAAGATTTTCTTCTGGTGAGTTTTCGCAACCATGATTTGGTTTCTTCAAGTGAACGGCTACTATAGATAAAACTTTTTCCTGTCTCCCCAATTTCTAATTTCCAATTTCCAATTTCAAGCCGTTCACGGCTACATTTCTAATTTCAAGCCGTGAACGGCTACTATAAACTCTGGCAATAAACTGTCATCCCCGCCTGTCTGCAGCAGGCAGGCGGGGATGACAAACCTGTCAATTGGCCCATCAGTCTGCTCTTTTGTTTTCAATGAGAAGCTTTGTTATGCTTGCCGCCTTTTTTGTGTCCATGTATGAGAGGATGCCGCCTGCGACATCACCCTTCATATTGCGGAATACCTCTACTGCCACCTTCAGGTCCGTCTTGTCCATAAGAGATGCAGCGGCCCTGGGTTTCATGGAAGAATATATCTTGACCAGGAGCCTTATCCTCTCATTGCTTTCCTGCTTATATGCATCCAGTTCCTTTTGGATCGATGACTCAATGGATTCCAGTCGGGTAATCTTTTCATCGATTGTCTTTTCCAGTTTTCTCAACTGCTGTTCCCTGAGCTTGAGGGCCTCCTCCCTTTCCCGGATCTCCTGCCATCTCTCCTGAGGGGTTTGTTGTTGTGTCTGCCGGATCTTTTCCCCTGTCTCCTGGGCAGCTGCAACCTCACCGGACTGGTTCATATAGGCCAGCACAAAACAAAGGTTTATCAGGATTGCAACAAGAAGGATTCCCCTGGCCCTCATTGGATTCTCCTCTGGCGGGAAATAGCGATTTCGTCCATAAATCTCATCTGTATCTTCATCTGTTCCTCATCATATTCCTTCTGATCGATGTCCTCCAGCCTTTCCATGGCCCGCAATTGTTTTTTGGCCTTTAAAAAGACATCCCTGGCTTCATCCACTTTTTTTTGTGCCTCTATTATCTCCTTATCAAGGGAGGAAACCTGCTGCCCAAGATAAGATGAATAATCCCGGAACATCGTTATCTCCATGGATCTAAGCCCCTCCTGCATCCTTGAGACGAGCTCGCTGTTGAGTCTGGAGATCTCTTTTTGGCAGGCCTCTTTTTTGTCTTCCAGGCCCTTGAGGTGTCTGGATGAAACGGCAAGGGCCATGGATGCCATATCCTGCCGAATCTTCCGTACCTTTAAAATAGTTTCAAACCGGAATCTAAACATAGGGTCTGCCTTTGGACGCGTGCATATCCGACTCCCTGAATGTGTTCAGACTCAGTGCACGCATATCTCAAACACCCTCCTCAGGCCTGTTTTCGAAAATATCGCGCATACCGTTCAGGGTATCCTCAAGGGTGGAACTCTCATCGATACCCTGCCTCAAAAAGCCCTCTATCGCATCGATGTACTGGATCGCATTGTCGATCTTCGGATTGCTTCCGGATACGTATGCCCCGATATTGATCAGGTCCCTGGCATCCTCGTATATAGCCATGGTCTCTCTTATCCGCCCTGCAAGGGCTATGTGCTCCTGGTCCACCACGTCGTTCATTACCCGGCTTACGCTTTTGAGAACGTCTATGGCAGGGTAGTAATTCCTTGAGGCCAGGTCCCTTGACAATACGATATGGCCGTCAACAATGGACCTTACCGTGTCCGCCACTGGTTCACTGAAATCATCGCCCTCGACAAGTACCGTATAGAGGCCTGTAATACTGCCCTTTACTGATGCATTACCCGCCCTTTCCAGCAGTTTCGGCATCATTGCAAAACATGAGGGCGTGTACCCCCTGGTTGTAGGGGGCTCTCCTATGGCCAGTCCTATTTCTCTCATGCTCATGGCAAATCTGGTCACCGAATCCATCATGAGCAGGACATCCTTGCCCTGATTACGAAAAAATTCCGCCATGGCCGTGGCAAGGTAGGCCCCGCGTATGCGTATCAATGCGCTTTCATCCGAGGTGGCAGCGATCACAACAGACTTTTCCAGACCTTCTTTGCCCAGGTCCTTTTCTATAAATTCCTTTACCTCCCTGCCCCTTTCGCCGATCAATGCGATAACATTCACGTCCGCGCTTGTATGTCGCGCCATCATCCCGAGAAGGATACTCTTACCCACCCCCGAACCGGCCATGATTGCCATGCGCTGCCCCTTTCCTATGGTAATTGCGGCATTGACGGACCGGATACCCAGGTCCAGTGGGTCTGTGATACGTTTTCTCTCCAAAGGGTTGATAATACGGCCGTACAGGGGCATCCCGGTTGACCCCGTAATGATCCCCTTGTTGTCCAGGGGCCTTCCAAGGCCGTTGATAATACGGCCCAGAAATGCGTCGCCGACCCTGACCGAAGGAGAATCTCTCCTGGCTATGATTGAGCTCCCCGGACCTATACCCCGCAAGTCCCCCAGCGGCATGAGAAG
>JAYEKR010000193.1:0-12589 GCA_034661115.1 Thermodesulfobacteriota bacterium
TTATCTATAGTAGCCGTTCACTTGAAGAAACCAAATCATGGTTGCGAAAACTCATCAGAAGAAAATCTTTATCTGAGTCAAGAGCAATAGAATACAAAGCAATAGTTGAAAAACTCGGGCCAAAATTAAATGCGTTCGTCAACAGTACAAAGGCATAAAGGCCAAACTTCCAATTTCCACGTTCAACGTTCCGTGAACGGTTACAAAAAAATTATACGAATAGTTGCAACATGTCCGATAAACCCCATGTCTTATATCCAATATCCAGTTTTTCATATATGGCTTGACAGGCAAAGAGATTCCCTGTAGAGAGTGAGCAGTCGCTCACTGCAGGGAGAAGATGTATGGCCCGTGAAACGTTCAAACGTATTCCACTATCAAAGCAAAGGATGATCCTTGATGTTGCGGCCAAAGAATTCGCCATCAATGGATTTCACAAGGCCAATGTCAACACCATTGCATCAAAGGCCGGGATCTCCATAGGCGCGATGTACAAGTATTTTGCCAACAAAAATGACCTCTTTTCAGAGACCCTTCTCAGTGGAATAACCATGCTGAATGAATACTACCTTGATATATCCTCCATTGACGCGGATCCCTTTGAAAAGATCCGCATGGTATTTGAAAAGGTGGGAACACTTATAAGCGATACCAATTATTTCCCGCATCTTTACCTGGCCCTGATATCATCAGGCATGGATGATTTTGCAAGCACATATGCAGATAGCATAGAACAGGTGGGACATGATTTTTTCACGCGTATCATACGCGACGGCATGGACCAGGGGTATATTGAGCGGGGAAAAGATATGAATCTGGCTATCTTTTTTCTGGATAATCACCTTATGATGTACCTGTTTTCACAGATTTCAACATTTCTCCAGATACGCTGCAAGACATTTCTAGGGGAAAAGGCCGAGGATAAGGGATATATAGTGGACGAAACCGTCCAGGTCTGCAGAAGAATCTTTGCTTTACCAGCCAACAAATAACCCTTTGGGTTAAAATTACGGATAAGGAGGTAAAAGTTTATGTCGTTATCAAAGGATGAGGTCAAGGAACTTAAGGCCAAGGCGCGTGTTATAAGAAAAGAGATCATCAACATCGCCTTTACCGCCGGGGGCGGTCATGTGGGTGGATCCCTCTCACAGACCGATATTCTTGTTTGCCTGTATTACAAATACATGAATATCGACCCCAAAAAACCAGACTGGGATCAAAGAGACCGGTTTATCCTCTCAAAGGGGCATGGCGGTCTCGGGTGGGCGGCCGTGCTCGGTGACAAGGGATATTTCGACAAGACCCTGCTGAAAAATTTCAACAAGACAGGCTCTCCCTTTGGCATGCATCTGGACATGCTCAAGGTCCCTGGCTGCGATGCCTCCACCGGAAGTCTGGGCCATGGGATTGCCATTGCCATGGGTCTGGCAAAGGCCGCAAAGCTCAAGGGCGAGGACTGGAGGACCTATTGCATGGTTGGAGACGGAGAACTCTGCGAGGGGTCAAACTGGGAGGCGGCATCCATTGCCTCGCATCACAAACTTGACAACCTCACTGGGTTTGTTGACCGGAACAGGCTGATGATAGACGGTTTCACAGAGGAAATCAGTCCGGTTGAACCGCTTGAAGACAGGTTCCAGTCCTTTGGATGGAACACACTGCGTATCAACGGCCATGATCTCGAAGAGATATCCAATGCCATTGAAAAGGCCCGGTCCATCAAGGGCAAGCCCACCATGATCATATGCGACACCATCAAGGGCAAGGGAGTAAAGCTCTTTGAAAATCAACCAAAATGGCATTATGGCGGTCTTGATTCGGATATCAGGGACCAGTCGATCAAAAGCATAGACTCAAACGACAACAATTAAAGGGCAAAGGAGGATATAATGTCTGAAGGAATGACTTGGTCAGTAACGGATGGTGACAAACTGACGCAGGCTGAGATCTACGGTGAGGTCCTCTCCCAGCTGGGAGACAAATACCCGGAGCTTATCGCTATGACAGCAGATCTTGCCAGCTCCACCAAGATAGGAAGGTTTGAAAAAAAACACCCGGATCGTTTTATCAATGTAGGTATTGCAGAAAACTCCATGTTCGGCATGGCGGCCGGCCTGGCCCTGGCAGGATACAAACCAGTGGTTTCCACCTTTGCGGTATTTGCCTCTCTGAGAAGCGCGGAACAGGTAAGGACCGATATCTGCTATGAAAACCTCAATGTGAAAATCATCTCAACCCATGCCGGACTTTCGTTTGGTCAGGCAGGGTCTACACACCACTGCACAGAAGACATTGCAGTCATGCGCTCCTTTGCAAACATGACCGTGATCGTACCGGCGGACGGCATAGAAACGGGCAATGCGGTAACCGCGGCCATGGAATGGGACGGCCCGGTATACATACGTATCGGCAGGGGTTTTGAACCCCACGTGCATGAAACCCAGGATTATGGATTTGAGATCGGCAAGGCAGTGACCATGAAGGACGGCGCAGATATAACCCTTATCTGCTGCGGCGTGGGCGTGCTGCAGGCCATGCGTGCAGCCAAGACACTGGAAGGCCAGGGCCTGAGCGTACGTGTACTCAACCTCCACACCATCAAACCCATTGACAAGGAGGCCATACTCAAGGCGGTTACCGAGACAAGACGGATCGTCACCATCGAAGAGCATAATATCATGGGCGGTATGGGATCTGCTGTAGCGGATGTAATCGTGGAAAGCGGCAAGGCCTGCGCCTTTAAAAAACTCGGTGTACCGGACGCCTTTTCCATCGTGGGATACCCCGAAGACCTGTATCATCTCTATAAATTCGATGCAGACGGCATTGTGGAGGCGGTAAGCGGACTCATGAAGATGGAAATCGAAGAGGACGAAGACTGGGAAGACGAGGTATAGCCATGGCGGATACAACAAAACTCACAAACCGGATCATATCAAGGTCCATTCTGCCACTCTTCAAGGTGATCTATGCGGCAGACACATCCCCTGTCAAAGATTTTTTGAAACGTTTTGACGGAATTATCCAGTTTGCCGTACATAATACCGACACAGGGACCTATATCGAATTCAGGGACGGTGAAATAGATGTGCTGCAGGGTGTGCATCCAAATCCGGAGATATACATCGGATTCAAAGACATGAATGCCATGAATGCCCTGTTCACCGGGGGCAAGCCCGCGGAAATCGGGTTCCCCAAACTCAGGGGCCTCTGGAGGATCCCCCTGCTGATCAAACTCGGACTCCTCTTCCCCGGACTGCTCCTGCTCATGCCGGACAACACCCCCAAGACAGAAGGAAAAAAGGCACTCAAGGTAAAGATGACCATGTACATGGTCACCAATGCCCTGAGCCAGTTAAATAAGGGTGGTGACGAAAAGATGATGGAATGGACTGCAAAACAGCCTGACCGCATCTATCAGCTTTCGGTTCAACCCGACGGCGACGCCGCATACCTGAGAATAAGGGGAGGAAAAACAAAGTCGGGCCACGGAACATACAAGAGAAAGGCCCCCTTTATCCACATGAAGTTCAATGGCCTTGACAATGCGTACAAGGTTCTGTGCGAAGGCAAGGACACCTTTACCGCCATGACAGACGGTGATGTCTCAATGGACGGATCCCCGGAATACGGCGGTGCCTTGGGCTCCTTCATGGTCAAGATACAGGACCTGGTTACCTGAAAACCTTATCCGGAGCCGGTCGGTTATGCCTGGCTCCGGATACATATAAACGCGCCATGCGCTGCGTTCACAACCAAGGACGGGGAAAAAGCCTCACCGCTGAGGAGACGGTAGAACGGAGACCGGGAATGACTGTGGTGGTGTTCCTGTCTTTGTAGCCGTTCACGGCTTGAAATTGGAAATTGGAAATTAGAAATTGGGGAGAAATGAAACGAGTTTACGAGCTGGATGTTTACAAATTTCCAATTTCAACGTTCCGTGAACGGTTACGATCTATATTCAAGCCGTTCACTTGAAGAAACCAAATCATGGTTGCGAAAACTCATCAGAAAAAAATCTTTATCTGAGTCAAGAGCAATAGAATACAAAGCAATAGTTGAAAAACTCGGGCCAAAATTGAATGCGTTCGTCAACAGTACAAAGGCATAAAGGCCAAACTTCCAATTTCCAATTTCAACGTTCCGTGAACGGTGTTCCTGTCTTTTTCATATAAAAATATCCCCTTCTACCATTTGGCGTAGTGGTCCTCGACAAGACCGGGGCAATCCTTGAGATGGATAAACTCTTTGTCATCGGTAATCAGGGTACCCTCGTATGTACCCATCATCTGTGTAAAGCGGGACGCTATGATGAATGCATTTACACGTTCACCACGTTCGGCCTCGGGATAGAAGGTCAGATCAACCTTTTTATCAAAAGATGTGATATGCCAGGGCCGGTAGAGATCGTCATTGTCAAACTCAAAATGCACTGAATCCACCTTGATACGCATGTTATCGATGCAAAAAAAGTTTTCTGTAAAACTGGTCTCATTTACCCCGCAGGATAGATTGAGCCCCAATGATCGTTTGTCCGGCAGCGTGGTCGAGATCGAGGACCAGGCCCAGCAGGTTTTCCTCCGCATGTAGCCGCAGGTCCAGTCGATAGACGCCATATATTCAGGTGAAGAGAGATCAATGTACTCGCCCCCGTGAATCACTTCGCCTGAGAACCTGATCGGGTTTGTTTTCTGGACATAGACCCAGTCACGGTATCCGGCCCTTGTACAGATGCGTAATGGGTTTATATCGGAGAGATCCAGCTGGCCCTTTATCGCCATTGCCCCGGCAGAGGCATCTATTTTGCCATCCTTTATTGCAATATTGAGTCCGGCGGACCGGAAACCGCCCTCAACCCTGTCCGGATTCGGGTTTATATATATCTTTTTATTGGGCAGGCTCAGTTGCGTGGTCTCTGTAACCCTGCCAGTCTCTTTGTCATAGAGATAGAAAAAACCATTGGTAACCACCTTAAGATCCACCACGGCAAGACCAACAATATACCGCGGCCCCATGATGCCGACAAAGATAAATTGATTGGCCTTCCACCTGCGCAAAACACGCGGGATGTGCAGACCCATTGGCGTCTCGATTTTATGGTCCAGATAGTTTATACATTCGACGGGTTCATCATAGATGCCAAACCTGACCTCGCCCTTACTGTCTATCAATCTTTTCATATATCCCTCCTCAGGAACAATCCTATCTTATTTCAGGAAACCGGGCAAGGTCCACATGCCCGAAATCAAGCCTGAAAAATCAGCAACTAAAGAAATCAGCCGACTTTGACGAACAGAATTTATGTGAGTGCAGCTCATGCGGGTTTATATCAAATACTGCAGAGAGGAAAAGGGTGACCCCCTAAACAAATGATATGAAAAATACCGACACCCGAAAAGCCAACATGCTCAAGGGGCATGGACCGGACAATACACATAGTATACACCTGAAAGAACCGGATTATACCAGGCCCCTCATGTCAATTCCCGCCAGGACAAAACAAAGATTGTTTTCACGCCTTGGCTTTCTCTATGGCGAAGAAACGGCCAGCGCCTATATGCCTGAACTGGAGCGTATCCTCAAGGTGTATTATGCCCACAAACCCATGGAGATGATCGCAAAGGAATCCGAATCTGATACCAGCAACCGTTTTACTGAAAAAGACATAATCCTTATCACCTATGGTGACCTTCTGCAGAACAAAGATCGCTCCCCTCTGGACACGCTTGCCAGGTTTTGTGATACCTACCTGGAGGGAGCCATCAACACCCTCCACATCCTGCCCTTTTTCCCCTATTCATCGGACCGCGGATTCTCCATCATCGATTTTGAAACCGTGGACCCACGTCTTGGGTCATGGGAGGACATAGAAGGCCTTGAGGGCCACTACCAGCTTATGTTCGACGGGGTTATCAATCACATTTCCTCCAAAAACCGATGGTTCCAAGAATTTCTGAACGGCAATCCACTCTACAAAGATTTTTTCATTGCCTATGATTCCCAAGACGAAATCAGCCCTGAAGAACGTAAACAGATATTCCGCCCCAGGACAACGGATGTGCTTACCAAAGTCCCCACCATAGACGGCACAAGGTTTGTCTGGACAACCTTTTCCAGAGACCAGATCGACCTCAACTACAAAAACCCGAACGTGCTGATGAGGGTGATAGAGATCCTTTTGCTGTATATCCGCCACGGGGCCGATATAATCCGCCTGGATGCAGTAACTTATTTATGGTCAGAACCCGGCACATCCTGTGCTCATCTCGGACAGACCCATGAAATAATCAAGTTTTTTCGCGAGATACTGAACCTCGTGGCCCCTGGAGTGGCGCTTATCACCGAAACGAATGTCCCTCACAGGGAGAATATCTCATACTTCGGAAACGGGATGGACGAGGCACACATGGTGTACAACTTCGCCCTGCCGCCACTGGTACTGCATACCTTTTACACCGGAGACACGTGCGCGCTCTCGCGATGGGCGGCATCGCTGCACAAACTCTCTGACACATCAGGTTTTTTCAATTTCCTCGATTCGCACGATGGAATAGGGCTTATGTCCGTGAAAGAGATCCTCACTCCGGACGAGATCAACGCAATTATAAAGACTGCGACCCAGCATGGGGCATATATCTCGTACAAGAGCGACAAGGACGGCATCAAGGTGCCCTACGAAATCAACATCACCTGGTTCAGTGCATTGAACCACGAGAACGATGATGAGGACATTGCCTTTAAGGTAAAACGGTTTGTGGCCTCCCGGGCCATTGCCCTGGTTCTCAGGGGTGTCCCGGGCATCTACCTGCACGGCCTGATCGGAACGACTAATGATATCGATGCGGTCAAGGCCACAAACTCAAAACGTGCCATCAACCGTACAGTGCTCGACAATAAATCCATTGACGCTGCATTGAAAGATCCGCTTTCCAAGCTCTCGCATATCAACCGCGAACTCGGCCGCCTGATCGCAATCCGCACCCAAATACGGGCCTTTCACCCGAACGGGGCTCAACATATCCTGATGGTGTCGCCAGACATCTTTATCGTGCTGAGATCGTCTCCTGAAAACGATCAGCACGTCTTGTGCATGGTGAATGTTACATCAAAGGTGTGCCGTGCCGATATTCCAGTGGAAGATTTCATCACCGATGAAGATCACTGGTTCGATATTGTCAGTGGTGGAGAATGGATCGCTGACCAAGGAAATATGCACATCACAATGATGCCCTATGACGTGATGTGGATATCTCCCTGGCGGCAAACAGAAAGATGATTCAGCCAACTGCACCAAAAAATGCGTAGATCTTTTCCTTTGATGCCTCGACATGATGCAGCATCTGATCAAGCTCATCCGGGGTGATCCCTATATTCTGCAAATCGTTTTCCATGATTTCAGGTGGTTTTGGATTGCCGGACTCGCCCAGCCCGACCTGCTGAACCATGGCATCAGCGATATGCAGCATGGCGATATCCTGCTGGCTGACATTATCATCCGGATGGTCGTTATGGTGAAACCGGACAGGGGAAATAATCTGTTCAGGGAATCTCCATCGTGTCAACAGTATTCCGGCAACCTCACCATGGTCATACCCGATCACCCTGCGTTCTGCCTGGTAAAGCTGCATACCCTGCTGCTGGTTCACAAGGCCGAGGGCCTGTTCAAAAAGATCCGGAAAAAACTGGTCCAGGACCATCTTGCCGATGTCGTGCAGCAGCCCTGCCACAAACAGGTGTGCATTGTCCCGGCCCGCACCATGTACGGCCGCCATTGCCTGCATGGCACTAGCTACCGCCAGACAGTGAATCCATAAACCATCGTGTGAGTAGTGTTCATGGCGTACACTGGATCTCACGTTCTTCATCACGCCCAGTGAGAGGGCAAGTGATTTGACCATCTGAAAACCCAGAAGCGCCACTGCCCTGTCAAGATCATCTATGTGTTGAGAAAATCCATAGTAGGCCGAGTTTGCCACCTTTAAAATATTGGATGTCAATGCAGGGTCGCTGGATATAATCTCTGTGATGTCGGATACGCCGGCCCGGTGACTCTCCGTAAGGCTCAGGAGCCTGGGAACAACAGCGGGCAACATTGGAATTTCATCAATTTTTGCATAAATACGTGTTTTTAACTCATTATTATCCATACCGGATTGTTCGGAAGATAGCACTCAAATATTGAATGTGGACGTTCATTGAATTCGCAAAAAGCCGGATGACCATCAAAAAAACCCGCATGAGCTGCGCTCACAACCCAGGATGCCGAATGGGTGGTGCTCCCTTTTTTCATATAAACCCATTGATAATCACTGAAACATAATGATAAAGGTACATATAAGGGCTGGAATCTTTTTGGACACATTGATCCATGCGCACTCAATCATTAATGCCAAACCCGGCCCTGGAGGATAATCATGAAAAAAGGGTTTTACGTTTATCTACTGGAAGGCACCTATGGTCCGATCCTCGGCCCCTTGTTGAAAAGTCTCTTTTCCAATCTTGACATACCGCAGCTCTACAGGGATTCCATCTCGTCCCTTGGAAAAAAAGGACACATTGTATTTGCACAAAACAACAAGAGCATCCTTGATGCCCTGCTGCTGAACTACCGTATGAAAGAATACGGCCTTGCAGTACCCAGACTGATTTTCGGCCATAAACTCACCTTTCTGCAGCCTGTTGGCAAACTGTGGGCCATGATAAAGAATCACAGACGCAATTCCCCGTTTGAAGAAGACAGCTACCTTGAATTCATGAAAGACAGCTCCAATGCATCCATGATCTTTCTGGATGAAAAATCTGACCCGGGGCAGCCGGATCCAATAGCCGAGCTGCTGAGACTGCAAAGAAATATTCAGATCCCCATATATATCATCCCCCAGCGCATTGTTTACCGCAGGACATATATACGGACAAAAGGGGGGGAAAAGAAAGAAGACACACAGCTTGGGGTCATCAAGAAGATCCAGACCCTTGCCAGGGCGCAAATACATGGATTCGTGGAACATGGGGAACCCATCAATCTCCAGGATATCCTGGACAAATCCGCAAGCAGTACACAGTTTATCGAGGAGGTCGCAGAACAGATCCGGCGTGAACTCCGGCAACACCTTGTATCCCGTTCAAGCAATATCTCTGGCGCCCCGATACACCGACGCAAAACCATGGTGGACAAGACCATGAAAGACCCATCCCTGCAGTCATTCTTAAGGGCATATTCTTCCGAACACAATATGCCCTTAGCGCAAATTGAAAACAAGGTTTGCAAACACATCACAAAAATTGCCTCCGACCCCAGCCCCACGGTTATCAATCTCTTCAGCAAGATCCTTACATGGATATTTCACAACATCTACGAGGGGGGAGACGTCAATGATGAGGGTCTCAAAAGGGTCAGGGAGATGTCAGACAAAGGCGCCATTGTATATGTCCCCTGCCACAAGAGCCACATCGATTATCTCTTTTTTGACCTCATCCTTTTCCGCAACTGGATGCAGGTTCCTGTAATAGCTACAGGGATAAATCTTGCATTCTTTCCCGTAGGATGGGTCCTCCGCAGAGGGGGCGCCTTTTTCATGAAAAGGACTTTCAAGAACAACCCTGTCTATTACCAGAGTTTTGCTGCCTATGTCCGGACCCTGCTCTCGGAACGTGTTACTATGGGATTCTTTATTGAAGGAGGGAGAAGCCGGTCCGGAAAACTCATGCTCCCTAAGATGGGCCTATTGTCCATGATCCTTGAGGGCTGGAATGCGGGTGCAGTCAATGACGTGATCTTTGTGCCTGTTTACATGGGTTATGACCTTGTCCTGGAGGAGGATTCCTATGTCCGCGAGATGAAGGGTGCACAAAAACAAAAAGAAAACTTCCTGCAGTTCATAAAGGCCCGCAAGCTGCTTAAAAAACGCTATGGAAAGGTCTATCTGCGTTTTGCACCCCCCATATCCATGAATAAATATATGCACAACCAGCCATCATACTCCGGGCTGGGGCAGGAAGACAAAAGGTTGTTCGATAACAGATTCGCCAAAAAAATTATTTCTGACATCTATGAACAGACCGTTGTTACCCCGTTTTCCATCCTTTCATCCGTACTCATGAGCCGCACCTCGGCCATTGATGAAAAGACTGTCCAGGAGACATTCAATACCTATCTGGACTACATATCTTCCATGGGCTACAATATGGCATCCTCCTTTAATGATAGTGAAAGCCCCTTCAACGAGGCCCTTGCACGGGTTCTGAGCAAGGGGTTTGCATCCATTGACCAGGGCGAAGACGAGCAGGACCCAAACCTCATTGTGGTTGATCCGGAAAACCGTATCCACCTGGAATACTACAAAAACAATATACTCAACTGTTTTGTGCCGGCATCCCTGATCTCTAATGTCCTGCTGAGATATCCCTCGGGCATTGCTGAAAAGTTTTTCATGGATGAGATCCGTGGACTGGCCGGATTAATGGAAAACGAGTTCATCCTTGATGTAGACAGTGTCAAATCCGCCCTTCAATACATGGTATCTGCACATATCATCATGCTCTCCCAGTCAAGGTATTATATCAACCCGGACAGGAAAGAACACGCAATGATGTTTGCCGGACTCATAGAAAATTACCTGGAATCATACCTGGCCGTGGCACATAATATAGGAAAGGTCAAAGGCAGGAACAAAAAGGATATCCTGAAGACAATCAACCGTTATGCATCCAGGATGTACAAAAAGGGAGAGATCAAACATATCGAGGCCCTATGTCTGCCCAACTATACCAGCGCAATGGACACATTCAAGGCCAAGGGCGTAATGGACAGCAACAATATCATTATCAACGAAGAGGCCATGGAAGACCTGACCAGGGATATAGAGGCATTTCTTGAAGACTGACCGGTCTGTCTTTTTCTTCATCATCATCCTTGCGGCATCATTGACTGCCTGTTCGCATATACCGCGGCCCCACGGGCACCATATCACTTACACTGGAACAGCATCATGGTACGGGAGCGCGTTTCATGGAAGGCCAACCGCGTCCGGAGAGATATACAATATGTACAAACCCTCGGCCGCCCACAAGACACTGCCCCTTGGTACAGAGGTGAGGGTAACCAACCTGTCCAACAACAAAAAGGTGATTGTTACCATAAATGACCGTGGGCCCTTTGTCGGGGACCGGATTATCGACATGTCCTACGGTGCAGCAAAACGCCTTGGCATGGTAGACACCGGGCTTGCCAAGGTGGAAATCGAGGTGCTGAAGACGCCCCATGGAGAAACCTCCACCTTTTATTCCCTACAGTTCGGGGCATTTTGTGAACCAATAAACGCATCCTCAATGATGAAAAAGCTGGAGGCAAAGGGCTATAACCCGAGCATGGAAAAAACAGAACTCCGCGGGCAGGATTGCTTTCGCGTAAGGCTTGGACGTTTTTCTTCCCTGCAGAAGGCAAAAGGGGTATCTCAGGGTTTTGCCATGGCCGGCATGCCCTGTATCGTAATAGGATTATAAAAATAATACCAGAGGAGGATTGTATGAGTGAGATAATAGATGTAATCGGCAGGCAGATACTGGATTCAAGGGGAAACCCAACGGTTGAGGCGGACATATATCTTTCCACCGGAGACATGGGAAGGGCCTCTGTGGCATCCGGTGCATCCACCGGCGAGAATGAGGCCGTGGAACTGCGTGATGGCGACAAGAAAAAATACAGGGGCAAGGGGACCCTCAAAGCGGTTGAAAACGTAAACAGCGTGATCGGGCCTGAACTCATAGGACTGGATGTCATGGACCAGATAGGTATAGACCGCCTGATGCTTGATATCGACGGCACACCCAACAAGGCCAATCTGGGGGCCAATGCCACCACTGCGGTCTCTGTTGCCGTTGCAAGGGCTGCCGCAAACTTTCTGGGACAGCCACTTTACCGCTATATAGGAGGCGCCTTTGCCCGCGAGATACCCGTACCCATGATGAATGTCATCAATGGCGGGAAACACTCCGACAACAATGTCGACCTGCAGGAATTCATGATAAACCCCATAGGTGCCCCCACCTTTGCAGAGGCGCTGAGGTATTCGGCGGAGACCTTCCATGCCTTGAGGGATATCCTCATTGACAAGGGCTACTCAACCGGGGTCGGCGATGAGGGTGGTTTTGCGCCAGACCTCAAATCCAATACAGAGCCCTTTGACCTGATTGTGGCGGCCATTGAAAAGGCCGGATACCGGCCCGGAGAGGATATCGCCATTGCCATAGATCCAGCCGCAAGCTCTTTTTTCAAGGACGGCAAATACATCCTCAAGGCGGAAAAGGACCCGGAGAGGACATCTGCTGATATGGTGGCATTTTATGAAGAACTCACCCGAAAATACCCCATTTACAGCATAGAGGACGGCCTGGACGAAAATGACTGGGATGGATTCAAACTCATGATGGAACGTATGGGTGACAGGATACAGATTGTAGGTGACGACCTCTTTGTTACAAATTCCAAATTCCTGAAAAAAGGCATCGCGGAAAAGGCCGCAAACTCCATCCTGATCAAGGTAAACCAGATCGGTACCCTTACAGAAACGGCTGAAACGGTTGAGATGGC
>JAYEKR010000194.1:0-2557 GCA_034661115.1 Thermodesulfobacteriota bacterium
ATATAGCGGAAGGCTATGGTCGGTATACTCCCGCTGACAGGAAAAAGTTTTATCTATATTCAAGAGGTTCACTTGAAGAAACCAAATCATGGTTGCGAAAACTCATCAGAAGAAAATCTTTATCTGAGTCAAGAGCAATAGAATACAAAGCAATAGTTGAAAAACTCGGTCCAAAATTGAATGCGTTCGTCAACAGTACAAAGGCATAAAGGCCCAATTTCCAATTTCCAATTTCAACGTTCCGTGAACGGTTACCTCTATTCTAAACCTTTTGTGCAATCTTTTCTGCGAATTGCCTGGCCTTTTCAATATCACCTGTATCGGGTCTGTTTTTGTATGTCTTGAACTTTGCGTGGAGACCCGGGCAGGAGAAGGTCCCTATGCACGGTGCATGGAGCTGTTTCTGTATGTATGAAAGGACCATGCGGGAGGAGATGAGGCCCCAGACAGGTGCGCCAAAGGTGCAGAATACCGCACATTTCTCAGGGGGATCAAGGGTATTAAGCAGGGCGATGATCTTTTTTGTGGGTTTGCCGCTCAGGACAGGGCTTCCCATGACGATCAGTCCATAGTTTTCTGCGGGGAGCTGCTTGAATTCTGAGACAGTTACGGCCCGGCAGTCAAGGTGATCGGCAATGGTATTGGCTATCTCTGAGGTGTTTTTGGTAAATGAATCATAGATCACGATTTTTTTTGTATTGTCCATATATATGTCTCCTTTTTTTGTCGAACAGCAGACGATTGCATATCATTACCTGTCTGGATGGGCAAGGGATAAAGGTAGCCGTGAACGGCTACGGCTACGGCTACGGATAAAGATATACATTGACCGCGTATGCAGGGCAGGGTAGATCCATGATCCATGGAGATTATCTATGGACTCAACCCGATAAAGGAGGCCCTGGTCTCAAACAGCAGGGCGTTTACAGAGATACTCGTGTCAAGGAAAGATTACAGTGCAATTGTATCCCTGGCAAAGGGGGTTAAAATAAACCCGATTTCAGGCAGGGACCTGGACAAGGTTGCAGGGACACAAAATCATCAGGGGATCGCGGCAAGGGTGTCAGCCTATCGATATGCATTGTTTGAGGACATCTCCGGGATGAACGCCGTTATTTTGCTGGACTCGGTTGAAGACCCTCAGAACCTCGGCGCCATCATACGCAGCGCGTTCTGTCTTTGCGGGGCAGGGGTGGTTATCCCCTATGACCGCTCTGCATCCATAACCCCTGCGGTTGTAAAGGCCTCTGCAGGGGCAACCGAACATGCAAGGGTGGTAAGGGTAAAAAACCTCAGGGATGCTGCACGGCGGCTTAAGAAGGCCGGGTTCTGGCTCATTGGGCTGGATGCCTCTGCAGGGGAAACCCTCACTGAGGCGCCTGCCTTTGACAGGGTTGCCCTTTGCCTGGGAGGTGAGGATTCGGGAGTGCGCCGTATCTTGAGAAAGGAGATCGACCTGATGGTCCGTATACCCATGAAGGGTTCATTTAATTCACTGAACGTGGCCCAGAGCGCCGCTATCGGGCTTTACGAACTCTCAAAGGGGGTTTTGGACTGAAAACACAGATCCATCGGCAGGCAGCATGATAATAGTGGGGCCGTCTCCATCCCGCTTGAGGTATGTCTTTGATGTTTTTCCTGCAGTCAGACCTAAAAAAGGGTGAAGTTTTCGCCTGTTTCTGGCATTTTTCTGTCTTTATTTATGATCGAGTTGATATGCGGATCTGAAAGCCTTGATATGATCCGGATATAGGTGATGTTGATGATGTCTGTATGGAGAGCCCCGTGTTTTTTTATGGATGATTCCGCTGCAAGCATGAATTTGTTGTCCAGTGTGGCTTCATCCCCTTTGCTGCAGATGGTGTCAGAGATTGCCTGAAGGTCTTCTTTAAAGATTGATATGTATTTCTGAGCACTGTCCGCATATTCATTGATGGCCTTGACACAGTCGCCAAGTATCCCTTTTATCTCCCGAAGCCCGGCAATCGTTTCATCGTCTGTTTTTTCTGAAAGATGGACCAGGTTTTTTATGTCCAGGGTTTTTGGGGCGTATGTCCTGACCGTATCATCAGGGCATACCATGGCAAGGGCATGCCGCAGGGCTTGATCGGAGTCTGTTTTCTCTGGTCCTGCCCCGGATGTCGTCATCTGTGATCGCTTTTTTTTGAGGGCGTATATGGTTGATGCAATCCTGTCACGTGATGCAAAGATTGCCATCAGGCGTGAGGCATTTTCCTTTAATGTATCCGATGTCTCTATCTCAAGAAACTCAAGGGTTGATTTTCCCCGGAGACCAAAGAGAATAAGCCCGGCAATCTGTTCGGTATCCTCTTTGATCTGCACAACGATATTCTCTATGGTATGGAATTCCTGTTCTATCTCCTCCGCTCTATCCCTGGATGTGGACAAGAGTTCCTTTATTATTTCCATGGACAGGGTATTGAAACGGTTTTCAAATGCAAAAAATTCATCAGTGTCCTGATGCTGTTTTATCTCCTGGATGCCTTTGTTGATGACCTGGAGATCCTGGTCGACGATGTCATGAAACTGTAGAGAT
>JAYEKR010000195.1:0-12546 GCA_034661115.1 Thermodesulfobacteriota bacterium
TCTGAGTCAAGAGCAATAGAATACAAAGCAATAGTTGAAAAACTCGGGCCAAAATTGAATGCGTTCGTCAACAGTACAAAAGCATAAAGGCCAAACTTCCAATTTTCACGTTCAATGTTCCGTGAATGGTTACATAGTTTAACCCGATTTATTGAGCTGTTACAAAACGAATAATCGACAATCGTCAATCAAGAAGGGGATTATGCGTGGTCGATATTTCTGATGGTCAGCCTGGAGAGGTCCTGTGGCGCAGTCTTGGGACAATAATGGCAAGGATAAGGCATTTCAGGATATCACCCGGGAGGAATACTACAAGGCCTGCCTGCAGTGAAAAAAGCAGGGCATCAGGTTTATCCAGCAGATATCTCATGTATATGGCGAGCCAGGGTATGCCGATAAGATAGATGGCAGAGCTGCCTGCCATGGACGCAAGCAGGGTATTGAAGAAACCTGTTTTTCTCCGGTTGAAGATGAGCCCTGAGGTATAGCTGGCTGCGATAAAACCCAGGAGATATCCAAAGGAAGGTTTGAGTATATAGGAAGGTCCGCCGCCGCCTGAAAATATAGGGAACCCCATAAGGCCGATAATGATATATATCGACTGGCTCAAGGCGCCGGCCCGGGCTCCAAGTATCATTCCTGACATGAGAACGAACAGTGACTGAAGGGTGATCGGTACGGGAGGAAGGGGGAAGCGGATAAATGCCCCTGCCGCAGTAAGGGCGGCAAACAGGGCCACAAGAGATATGTTTGCGGTTTTTGCCGGAACGATTTTCATGAACTGCTTGATAATATAAATGTTCCTGGATGTAAAGTTATAGGCCGGGTGCAATACAAATACCTTGATATTCAGCCACAGACCCTTATCTGCATTCTGTTTCCGGGCGTTTTATAGCCTTACGGCACCATCCATGATGGTCTTGGTCCATCTGCCTTCCACTTCTATCAACAATCCGGGGATTGAATTGTCTGTTTGTATAAAGTAATATGTCTATGTTATAATAAATAAATATATATGTATGATGTTTGTGAGTAGTTGATTCAATGGCTGGTTTTTACGGTACGGTTTTGAATGGTGATGCAACATTGATCAGAGTGTTTTTATCAGGATGGGAGGAGATATGGAAGGGTGTTTGACGCATCTCCGGTTTATATTTGGGAAGGCCCCCTTCGGGGTCTGTGCCCTTGATGAACAGGCACGGATCATCTATGCAAACCATGTTTTTGAAGCAAGTGTCATTACAGATGCAGACAGGGTTCTTGATTTTGATATATATGAGCTTATTCCTGAAATTATGCAGGATGAAGGGTCAAAAGACTGTTTTAACGGGCTTTTGACTGAGGGCAGACATTTTAACCTGATCCTGGAAACCATGACCTATCCATCCGTCAAGCCATCAGGTTTTATCTCTCTCTTCGGATATCGCCTTGATGGCGTCAATGTGATCATCGCAGAGCTTATTGGTGGGGAAACCGCACAGGATGCCTGGTATAAGACCTTTATAGAGAATATACCGGATGCCATATTGATTATGCGATATGGGTCGATCGTTTTTTCCAACAATGCCTTTATGTCCATGCTGGGCCTCGGTCCGGATGAGGTCATAGGCAGGGATCTCTTTGATTTTATCAGTGAAGATGAGGCAAAGACCCTTGATCCCATACGGAAAGACAGGTTTAGTGGATTTTCATTGAGGCTAAGTGTGGATGCTGCAGGAGGTCCAAAGATATTAGGGGGAAAATTCCATCCGGTCAAGGATCGGTCCGGTGTCTCCATTGCGACCCTGCGTGACATAACAGACAGGGTCTTTGTCGAGAAGAGGCTTCTTCGGCAGAACAAGGATCTGGCCGTGCTTAATCTTATATCCGAGACCCTCAGCTCTTCGCTTCAGATGGATGAAATCATGCCCACCACCCTTGGAAAGATCCTTGAGGTGATGAATATAGATACCGGATGGATTTTTTTGCTTAATGAAAAGACACAGCGGCTCAAATGTACCTATTATTACGGGTTGCCCGACTATGTGATCCATTCCATAGGGGACCTCAGGGTAGGCGAGGGCATTGCCGGAAGGGTCGCCCAGAGGGGGGAGGCTATTGTTATAGAGGACGCATCACAGGATCCCAGGATAACCTCTCTGGCCTTCAAAAAACAGGGGATACGGTCTTTTGCCTCTGTCCCGTTGAAGTCAAGGACCAGGCTTATCGGAGTCATGAATATAGGATCGTTCGGTGAGAGAAGTCTCTCGGATGAAGACAACAGGCTCTTGATGACGATTGGGATACATATGGGTGAGGTCATTGAAAACATGCTTTTGTTCCAGGAGGTAGCGCATGCATCCGAGGAACTCAAAGGCGCATTAAGGATTATAGAAGAGCGCAATGATGAGCTCAAAAACCTTGTGGATACGGTCACGCATGACTTGAAGAGTCCTATAATATCAATAAACGGTTTTTGCCGAAGGTTCAGAAAAACCGGCATGTCTAACCTGACAGAAAGACAAATGGAATACCTGGACGCCATTGAAGAAAGCGGTCATAACATGGAGGCATTTGTGACCAGCCTTTTGAGCCTTTCAGCAATAGAACATAGTGGTCTTCAGGTCACGGATATTGTTGTCGGCACGGTCATTGAGGACATCAGGAGACAGATGTCCGGCCAGCTCCAGGATAAGGGTGGGGTTATCATTATAGAGAACGATCTTCCTGAAGTCAGCACAGACCATACACGGCTTATGCAGGTTTTTTCAAATCTCATATCCAATGCCATAAAATACGCGCATCCGGACAGAGACCTTGTTATTAATGTTGGCAGTAGCCCAAGGGGAGGCATGCATGTGTTTTATGTGCAGGACAATGGACTCGGCATCTCAGATGAAAGTGCCAGGAGCGTGTTTGATATGTTTTTCAGGGAGTATAACCGTACGGTGGAAGGTACTGGTATCGGGCTCTCCATTGCAAAAAAGGCAGTAACTGCCTTGGGCGGGAATATCTGGCTTGAGACAAAGAAGGACGATGGCTGTACCTTTTTCTTTTCCATTCCCGCTACTGGACCTTGATCCAGGCCTTTGAATCATTCCCTTATTATTCTTGACAGCTCCAATGATCCGCCTGTATAGGATATTTCCAGGGGCCGCTAGCTCAGTGGGAGAGCGCTACCTTCACACGGTAGAAGTCACAGGTTCAATCCCTGTGCGGCCCATATCCCGCCCCCTGCAAAGATCCCCGACAAAAAAGGGTGATGCGGGGGAGCTATGTCGTGGAGTCGTTTCATATTGTATATTCCTGGAAAGATTTTCAGCAAAAAGGGTAATATTTTAGAGTAGCCGTTCACGGCTTGAAATTGGAAATTAGAAATTGGGGGAGACAGGAAACGAGTTTACGAGCTGGATGTGTAGCCGTTCACGGCTTGAAATTGAATGCGTTCGTCAACAGTACAAAAGCATAAAGGCCAACGTTCCAATTTCCACGTTCAACGTTCCGTGAACGGTTACATTTTAGAAAACAAAGTTACTATAGAAGGCGTACAGCTGAATTCTTGTTTGGATGCTGCCCTTATTGGGGTTTGTAAATAAATCCGCATGAGCTGTGCTCTTGGGCAAAGAACGGGAAAAAAGGCCTCACCGAAGGGACGCTGCAAAGATTACACTTACCCCCGCCTGCGAAGTGCGTCGCACGCAGGCAGGCGAAGGCGGGGGTCCAGAGACGCCGACCGATCTGGAACACTGGATTCTGAATGGTTCTCCTTGACATTGGAAAGGGGCAAGTATAAAGTTTAACTTTAAACTTCAGGCCAAGAGGAGGCAGATATGTTTAACACAGCTATAACCCGGATGTTTGGAATAGAGTACCCGATTATATGCGGGGCCATGATGTGGCTTTCAAAGCCAGGGTTGTGCGCGGCCATCAGTAATGCAGGTGGTATGGGAAACCTTACGGCAGGTAACTATGACACAGCCGATGAGTTCCGGGCCGCTATCCATGAGGTGAGAACGCTTACGGATAAACCCTTTATGGTGGGTGTTACAATCCTGCCGTCTGTACGTATAACCTCTGAACACCATGCCATGTATATCCGTGTATGTACGGAGGAAAAGGTTGCAGGTATAGAGGTTTCTGGTGCACCGCTGGACAGTGTTGTGGGTATGGAGGGCATTGAGGGACTCAAAAAAGCAGGGGTGCGTCTGTTTCACAAGGTCGGATCCCTCAGGCATGCCCGTCATGCCGAAAAGGTCGGGTATGACGGGGTTTATGCGGCTGGTTTTGAAGAAGGTGGGCACCCGCTTGATGATGATGTCTCTACCATGGTGTTGACACCCAGAATTGCAGAGGCCGTTTCCATACCTGTGGTTACTGTTGGAGGGATCTGTGACGGACGGTCCATGGCGGCGGCCATGACCTTGGGTGCCCAGGGTGTAATGATGGGGTCCAGGTTTATCGCCACAAAGGAATGTGTGGTCCATGAAAACATAAAAAATGTCGTGGTCAATGGTCAGGAAAACGATACAACGATCTTCGGAAAACCCCTGGGTCTTCAGGGCAGGGCGTTCAAAAATGATCTTATATCCAGGGTAAGGGCCATCGAGGAGAACGGCGGCGGTTTTGATGAGATCATTCCTCTTATCTCCGGCCAGAAAATAAGGGATGCCTGGGCAAAGGGCAATGTAGAGGATGCATCTCTCATGATAGGCCAGTCCATTGGACGTATACATGATATCGTGAGCTGTAAAGACCTGCTTAAGGGTATGCATGATAATGCAATAAAGCATCTGGATGGAGCACGGGCCTTTATTAAATAGAAATAATATAAAAACAGGGCTGTATCCCGCCCTGTTTTTTTGATCTTACACATGGATGGACAGGCATCTGTGCGGGTTTCATTTCCTTGCAGGTCTTGAGTTTGGCGTATTCTTTTATGCGCTCTGATTTGCCACTATGGCATCCACCATATCCAGGGCATCATCAAGGGTTCCGGTATTTAAGATATACGCATCTGCCTGCGCAATGGGCACGCTGGCCCCGTATTCTATCTCTCTAAGATCCCTTGAATCGAAGAAATCGGCTGAATCATCCTGTCTGCCGCGGGCAATTATCCTGTCTTTTCTCAATGGCCTGGGTGCGACAAAGGCAATGACGACCGTGTCTGCACTGGATCTTATGATCTCTATTTCCGGCCATGACCGCATCCCTTCCATGAACACGATTTTTTTATCGCAGGTAAGGGCAACAGATAACGCGCACCTTGTCACCCCCATACCGTCTTTGCCCCTCAGTTCATCCGATATCCTTGCCATGGTTTCAGGGCCTGGGGTGAGACCTTGTTTCTTGATTTCTCCACGAACTATGTCACCTGTTGCAAAATATGGTATTCCCCTGGACTCTGCATATACACGGGCGATGTCTTTTCCTGCTGCAGGCATGCCCACGATAATGAATATTTTCATCGATTACCCCCTCTCTTTTATATTATCCCGTCACAAAATCCCGTCACAAAATCTCTGACCAGTCCGGCAATGATTCGTGCGCCTATACTGTTCAGGTGAACCATGTCTGTATGGAGACAGAGCCCGTTGTCCCTGGATATATCATCCCAGTCACGGCGAAAGAGGAAATGCCCTGCAATGGCCTTGTACATGGCAAAGATGCGGTTGCCGTTAAAGGAGATCGGAGAATTGCCGGCATTTTTGATGACATAGTCTTTCATGGTCTCGTTTACCGGCAGATAATCAAATCTCATCTGTGATGCGACCTCCCGGATAATTGTGCTGTAGTCTGCTGCCTTTTCAAAGGCAATGCTGTCCATCTCCTGGCCGATCGGCGGTAGTGACAAAAGGGCTATACGCGCCTGCGTACGGTGCTTAAGAAGGGTGCAGATCTCTGTCAATGACTCGCGAAACCCATCACGAGATGGCATTACAGGCAGATCCATCTCTTTTATGGCCTTTCTGGACTCCTTTATACCAAGGGATGCCTCAACATCGTTGGTGCCGATAAGGATGGTGATATAGTCAGGGTTGCACTGGCAGATTGGCTGGATCCGTTGAAGGACATTCCAGGCAAGCTCGCTGTTTATTCCGGCATTGATCACCTCCATATCTCCGAGGGAGGCCTGAAGCATATCCACATAATTGATACCGACTTTGCCGTGTGTAAGGCTGTCTCCCACACAGACCAGGGATCTTTTGCCTGTGTGTCTTTTTTTTGTGCGGCAGAAGACCTCCGGGGTGTTTGCAGGCAATCTCTGTGCATTGTATGACACAAAGGCATAGGCCGCAGCAAGAATACCCGCAGGAGCAGCCATAAGGCCCATTAAGTGTCCCTTATTCATCAAAGCCTCCTTGAAAATTGGAATCACCAGGAGATGTCAAAAAAGAGAAAAAGATACAGGGCAGACCCGAGGGGCAACCCTGTATCTTATGATGATTCGGATAGAGATTTTTATTCTAAACCTTGATTTTGCCTTCCTTCATGGTCTTTGTCGGCCGGAAGACCTCGGTATGGAATTTATCTGCAAGCTCATTGCATTTTTCCACGAGGACATCATAGCCCATACCCTGCGCCATGGCAAAGGGACCGATTCCTCCACCGCCGTTGGCCAGCGCGAGGTCTATCTCTTTGGGATCAGTAGCCACTTTTTCTTCAAGGATTTTTGTGGCCTCATTTACCTGGAGGGCAACCATATGTGTGGGATCATATTCCTTTGTGGCCTTTGAGAGATCGATCGCGGGTTTTCCTGCCGACCAGTCATAGATACCCTTGCCGGTCTTTTTGCCGAGGTTGCCGGATTTCACCTGTGTCTCAAATGCCTTTGAGGGTGTGTAGTCCTTTGACAGGGTCTCCGAGAAATATTTCTGGGTATTATACCCGATGTCAATGCCCACATAGTCAAGGAGTTCAAAGGGTGCCATGGGCATAAAGGGTTTAAATGTGGCATCGAATTCCTCGGCCGTTGGTGCGCCCTTTTCCAGTATCAGCTGCAGAAGCAGGCCGGTGGGTGCATTTACGCGGTTATATATGAACCCCGGAGAATCTTTTTCAACGATGACAGGGACCTTTTTCATCTTCAGCACCACGTCTTTGACTAAATTTACGGCATCATCAGAGGATTTGTCGCCACGGATGACCTCAACGAGTTTGAGGATCACTGCCGGATTGAAGAAATGCATGCCAACCACCCTCTGGGGAGAGCTTGTGGCGGATGCGATTTCTGATATGCTCATGGTAGAGGTGTTGCTGGCAAGGATTGCACTGGCAGGCGCCTTTTCGTCCAGTTCCTTGAAGATTTTTTTCTTGAGGTCCATAATCTCAGGGGCTGCCTCAATGATAAGGTCAGCATCCCTGAGAGCCTCATCCATGTCCACGATCCCCTTCAGTCTGGAGAAACACTCATCACTTTTTTCCTGTGTGATCCTTTCTTTTTTGACCATCCTGGCCATGCTTGAGGTGATGCTTTTAATCCCGTTGTCCACAAACTCCTGTTTGATGTCCCTCATGGCGACATCAAAACCAGCTAGCATGGCGACCTGGGTAATGCCATTGCCCATGGCACCTGCACCTATAACCGTAACCTTTTTTACATCATCAATATTCATTCTAACCTCCTGTTATTATATATTATATGCTATTCTAACGGACTATTCCCCTTTGAATTCAGGTTTGCGTTTTTCCATGAATGCAGTAAAGCCCTCCATTGCATCCTTTGAGGTCTGAACCTTTCCTATACCTTCCTGCTCCACCTTGAGCCCTTCATCAATCCCTTTATCAAGGCCTGCCGTAATGGCATTCAGGACAGCGCTTACAGCCAGGGGCGGTCTCTGTGCGATTGTTTCCGCCATCTTCATGGCTTCATCCATAAGAGCCTCTGCCGGGCACACCCTGTCAACAAGGCCAATCTCCTCGGCCTCGGCCCCTGTAAGTCTCTTGCTGAAAAGGATCATGTCCATGGCCTTTGCCCTTCCAACCGTCCTTGGCAGCCTCTGCGTTCCTCCCCATCCAGGGATAATGCCCAGGTTGAGTTCGGTGAGCCCGATCTTTGCCTTTGGCGCATCCGACATGAGACGGAAATGACACGCAAGTGCGAGTTCGCATCCGCCTCCAAGGGCAAACCCGTTGATCGCAGCGATACAGGGTTTGCTGAATCGTGCAATCCGTGTCCATAGCTCTGCTCCGTTAGGACCATTGTTGATGTTGCCTGCATCAGATACGTCAAACCCCGCTGAAAAGCCCTTGGGGCCGGCGCCTGTGATGATGATCACCCTGATCTCCTTGTCGTTCTCGATTTCATCCAGAGCCTTTGATATATCCTCCCTGACCCCCAGGTTTACTGCATTTGCTGGTGGACGGTTGATGCTAAGGATACAGACATGCCCCTTTTTTTCGAAAACAATAGATTCATAACCCATGAAACACCTCCTTGAATAATTTTATATTTATATTTTGTTTGCCAGAATAGGGATATGTGAATATTCCTATTGACATAAAATATATACAAAATTCATGCCAAAGTTTTACTTGGTGTGTAACAAACAGCACCCGTAATCCTTTGAATATTCATTCTAACCCATTTGGAAGGGTCTGGCAACCATCAGACTGTTTTTGTTTGCAGATTGTCCGGTTGTCGATATTTTTGTAGCCGTGAACGGCTTGAAAAAGCATAAAGGCCAACGTTCCAGTTTCCAGTTTCAACGTTCCGTGAACGGTTACATATTTTTTATGTCTTTGCCTGGTTCACAGGGGTTTTTTCTCGTCTTCAATGACGTCAATAATATCAGTAATGATATTGGGCAATTTGCGGATAACCCTTTCCCATGACACGGTCTGTGGCGTTTCAAAGAGTTTGGTCCCGGTGTTTATTCCCGCGTTTGAGATGGTTTCAACCAGTCCCTGTTCTATATAGGGCCTGAACGTGTCATGGGACAGGATAAAGGTGTTGAGCCGTTCAGTCATGCAGTATGGGGAGAGCAACAGGTCACCGGCCGAGAGGATCACGTCCTTGAACACATTGTCCACCATGGCCTCTTCCTTGTTTGTATCATATTTGAGGCCGCAGAAGGCGGCATTGTCTGAATACATCTTTATCAGGTCATCTGCCACGCTGAGGTAGGTTGTTGTGAGGTCGCGGACAAAGTGTTCATTGATCACAAGCCCCTCTTCAATGACAAGCGCGCTCAAAAGGGTGCTGACGATGTCCACCCCCATCTTGTACAGACCCTTTGATGGGTCGTCCTGCGACACGTCCTGGTGCTTATGGTCAAAGGGCCCCTGTGATATCTCCACCTGTGCGATATGGGTGGCCTTGCGGTAGACCTCGATAAGGGTGAATATTTCCACCCCCCAGTTTGTTGCAAAGTGCATGCGTTTTAAGAGCTGTGAGTCAAAGACCACCTCTCCTGAAAGCTGGTAGTTGAAGGTTAGGAGAAAGTCTATCAGGCTGAGGATCTTTTCCTCCCTGGATGCGGTGAATTTTCTTTTGAGCGCAATGAGAAGGGGGTCAAGGAGCAGTCTCTTGACGCGGCCATAGAGCTGTTCATCCCTGAGCCGCGCATAGAATGCCTTGTTGAACTGGTAGTTTAATACCTGTACCGGATAAAACAGCCGGTCAAGCTGGTTTCCCCTGAAGGTGCGTATGTCTGCATCAATAAGGCCGATGGTCTGGGCCTCCATGGCCAAGGCAATGCCAAAGGACATGAACATATTGCGTCCCTTGCCCGGAACATCCAACCCGAATCCCGCTGCAGAGAGTTTTTCGTATATGGATGAAAAGCCCGGGCCGTCATTGTGCTGGATCAGGCAATTTTGGAGTTTGTAGGTCTTGAGTATATCCCTGAGTTCTTTTGCCTCTTCCTTTGTGGCCCGGTCCAGCCCGAAGATGATCTGCGAAAGATAATTCGCGTCCTTGAGTTCCCGGACGATTTGTTCAAAGACAGGCCGGTTCTCCTCAAGGGTAAACTCTGTCGCCAGTACAGGGATGGTAAGGATGGCCTTCTTCCATTTGGAGTAGTGACGCAGCTCTTTTTTCATCGAGGGGTTATCTTTTGTGAGCATGTACATTGTACTGATTTTCGTATGTTTTTGAGCAAAGTTAGACATTTATACCTCCCTGTTATCCATATATACCATACTATACCTCTGTGAAAAAGCGAAGAAGGAAGGTGATCTTTTATGGAACGTTGAATCTGGGGAGTTCATTTCCAATGTTGTAAGTGCAGCTCATGCAGAAACAGACAATCGTCAATCGAAAAACAAAGCAGATATCTTTACAAGATGTCGACATCCTGTAAAAATGATGATATATAGACAGCAATCTATAAAAATAATGGTTTTTAATATATGTTGGCATTGGCTTACATATATTTTGGTGCCGCAGAAAAAGGTTGAAAGATGTTTTGTATGGTTTGCCCACAGCATCTATGTGTTGAAGATAGATTATAAGGAGGAGATTCATGGAGGGTGTATCCAGGTGGGATTATCCGGATGATATAGCCATATGCGTGGCGCTCGAGGCCCAAAGGGGATGGTTTTCGCTGGATGAGCTTTCACTCTTTATCTTTCCTGAGATCAAAAAACCCACAGATCTGCTCAAGGCGGTTGAGGGACTCATTGCAAGGGGCTGGATTGTGCAGGATGCGAGACAGGGTGTAGGGTATTATAGATTTACAGAGGACATCAATGAGTTTGCGAAAAGTACAGAAATCGATACACCCCTTCATCGCAGGATGGCGCAATATTTTGAAGACAAGGATGAATATGCCCATAAGGCCGCCTATCACTGGGAGGCCGCGGGTGAAACCATGTTGGCCTTCAGGTGCTGGACAAGGGCGATAGATGTATGTTTTGACACAGGCCGTGATGCCAAAGGCATGGAGATAACAGGCCATGCCTTTAGGCTTGTTGGAGAAGACAAATTGCCTCAGGGGTTTGAGGATGAGTTCCTGAATGCCTTTATTCACCTCTTTGAGTCCAGGTCTGTCTTCAGGAGTCACCCCGAGATCGACACCATTGTAGACGATGTAATGCGTATATGCGAAGCAGGACCTGGTTCTGCCCTGACCTTGATGGCGATGGTGTACGTTATTTCAAGCCTTATATGGAGGGGGCGGTTCAGGCAGGCCATGCCGGTGTTTATTACCTTTTTCAAAAAAAGCCGGTCGGACCGGAGTCCTGAGATGATGGAGATAAGAAAGCGTATTCTGGGGGTTGCCTATTATGTGCAGGGAAAGATATCCAGGGCCGCGAGGATCTTTGATTCCATCTCTGCAGACACGGACCAGCTCCCGGAAGACTCGGTCCTCCTTGAATATTATCTGGCGGTTGCGCATTGTTACGGGCTTTGCGGCCGGATATCCAGATCAATAGCCCTGCTTGATTCCATACGCCAGCATGCATATGCCAGGGGATACCATGGAGTGGAGGGGTGGGCGCTCGCCACCCTTGGCGTGATCCTTATCGAGACAGGCCGGTATGAAAGGGCCGGACAGGTAATAAAGGAGCTGGAGGATATATCCGGGTGGGAAAGGCATTATCTGAGCCATATGGAGTCCCTGTGGACCCGTGTATATCTGGAATATTCAAGGGGACATCACCATGAAATGGCAGAATACCTTTCAAGGCTGGGGACAAAAGTCCAGAAAAGGTTTCCGGATTTTTTCACCCCTACCCAGGCAGAGTTAAGCATTGCACTCTCCCATATGGACCCTGGTATACTGGAAAATACCGGGCTTAGCCCCTTTGTCAAGATGAGCCAGAAGATGATCAAAGATTTTTCAAGGATCCCGGCATACAGGCTCACTGCCCGTATCTACCAGGCCTTCTATGCGTTTGTCTCATCAGGGGATGCAGAGGCCGCACTTTCAGAGATCAAAGATGCATCAGACCTGCTGGAGGCAAGGGGGTATTACCTTGTGGTCGGTAAGGCCAGGATTATTGAGGCCACCATACTATGTGACCAGGCAAGGATCGATGAGGCGGTCTCTGTACTCAATGGATACGCCCATATTATCGGGGAGTTCGGAGAGGACCTCTTTGGTGGCTATCTCAAAGACCTTGTATCGCCGGAATCACCCCAGAGGCTCTTGTTTGACGCGGTCATTGGGATCAGTCAAGCACTTGGTACACTCAGTGACAAGGATGCGCTCATACAAAAGGCGCTGGAGACCATAGGCCGTATCTGTCATGCGGAGAGAGAGGCCCTTTTTATGTACGAGGGAGACAAAGGTGCAAGGAGCCTTGTCTTGAAGGCATCCCAGGGTATTACAAGGCAGTACGCACAATCAGATGCCTTTTGCCAGATGTTTGAATGGATAGAGGAAACCGCCCATATGACAAAGGGAAGGATATGGCGTTCATCCAATGAAAGCAGGGGCAAATTTCAGCCAAGGGCCGCCATCTGCGCCCCGCTTATCATAAGGGGAGAGGTGGTTGGTGTTATATATATGGATAACCGCATTATTCAGGATGCCTTTGATTTCGCTGATATCCAGCTCATAGGCTCCCTGGCAACGCAGGTTGCCGCCTCTGTCGAGAATTCAAGGGCCTATAAAAAGATAG
>JAYEKR010000196.1:0-12408 GCA_034661115.1 Thermodesulfobacteriota bacterium
GGATTACATCCTGCCTTCTTCATGCCTTGTCTGCGGATCAGGAGAGAATGTGGTGAATGGTTTGTGCCAAACCTGTCGGGGGCAGCTAAGGTCCCTTGGTGATCAGGTCTGTGAGATATGCGGGGTACCTCTGCCCATGGGAGGGGTATGTCTGGGGTGTCAGCAGGATCCTCCTCCCTATGACCGGATGCTCAGTGCGGCCGGTTATGAGGGGATTATCAGGGATATTATCCTGGCCTTTAAATATCACCGGACCACCATTTTTAAGGGGGTTCTGGGCCGGATGCTCTCTGATTTGTTTTTCCGGATCAATCAACCGATTGATATCTTAACCTTTGTGCCCATGAATTACAAAAGGCAGGTAAGCAGGGGCTATAACCAGTCAGCCCTTCTTGCCAGGGAGTTGTCCAGACATACAGGGGTGCAGGTGGGGTATGATCTTATAAAAAAGACAAGGGTCACCCCACCCCAGGAGGCCCTGGGGGCGCTCCAGCGCAAAGAGAATCTCAAAGGGGCCTTTGAGGTGAAAAAAATGAAAGGGCAGAGCATTATGATTGTCGACGATGTTATAACCACAGGGGCAACCGCACGGGAGATATCAGGGGCCTTCCGAAAGGCAGGCGCCCGGAAGGTATTCTTTATCAGTGTGTCGAGGACATTATCATGAAGAAAGAAAGGGCGTACAGAAAGAAGGATCCGAAATACCTGGAGGATATTACCTTTTCCGACGGCATGGATCCCATGGCATGGGGATCTGAACGCGATATGTTTTCCTCGGATCTGTTTCTTGGAAGGTACAGCAAAGAGATGATCATGGATATGCTTAAAAGCGTGGGCATGGTCGATATTTTCCAAAAAAGAGGTTATCGCGATCTGATTATTTCTACATTCCGCAGCGAGGAATACACCTCCAGGCTTTATGTGAATTTTGAAAGTACAGACAGGGAGACGCGTCTTATAGAGCTTGTCGTCAGGGAGGGGGTGTTCCGGCCCAAAAAGACCTTTGTGGACGGGTTTGATTTCAGGGAAGGGATTTCCTGCCTCCTTGTTGAATGGTTGACCCTGCAGGACCCCGGTGCAGCGTTTACCGCTGAAAGGCCCAGGTTTCCCAGCCAGGAATATCCAGGGCTTGGCGGGCTTGTCAATATGCAGAGATTGTTGCGCAGGTTTGCCAGAAAGTCAGGCAAGGATGCCATTGTGGATGTGCCTGAGCAATATCATGCGGCTGTTATGTATTCACACACCTGTTCCTTTTTTTCTCCTGTTGACGGTGGTAAACTAAAGAACATGATGAGAACCTTTTCTGACCATCCGCTGGCCATGGTTTCTTTTGCCATTGCCAGTGGATGTATGCGGGACGAAAACACAGGGATTGACGAGGTGTGGAATCCTTCTGAACTGATCTATCCCACATCGCGCAAGGTCGAGGCATACCTGCAGTCCAGTGGATACATGCGTCTTTTCCATGAAGCAGACAATAATGTAAAATATTCAATCGACTGGGAGCGGTATGAGCAGTTTAAGGCAAAGGGCATAATGGATGAGCTTTAGATTCGGGATCATCGGGCTTGGAAGGATCGGTTCGGCCATGCTTTGTCTTCTTGAAGATGCAGGGAATATACCTGTATGGGCCGTGACCTCAAAACAAACAGAGGCCTTGAGATCTTTTACCCGTGTACCTGATTCCCCTTACGGGGCACAGGTGGTCTTTATCTGCGTTCCGGACGCTATGATTTCAAAGGTGGCCCATGAGCTTGCAGATGAATGGGGGGATGTAAGGGGGATCACCTTTTTTCATTTCAGCGGTCTTTTGTCTTCCAATGTCCTTTCGCCCCTTGCGTCAAAAGGGGGGGCTGTGGCCAGTCTCCATCCTTTACAGTCGATTATGGACCCTCATGTGGCCAAAAAGGCATTAAAAGGCAGTTTTTTCAGCATGGAGGGGGCCCGGGATGCCCTTGTTATTGCAAAAGAGATTGTAAGGGCAATCGGCGCAGAGGCAGGAGAGATATCTGTACATGACAAAATTGCCTATCATGCGGCCGCTGTCATTGCCTCAAATTATCTTGTGGGGTTATTTTCTCAGGCCATGGATATCATGCATACAATAGGCCTGAAGCAGGGACATCTTCTGCCCTTGATGCAGGGGACCCTGTCGAATATAGAAGACCATGGTATACAGGCCCTTACAGGGCCAATAAGCCGTGGTGACTGGGATACCGTAGATGCCCATCTGGAGATGCTCTACCGGGAATTTCCTGACATCCGTGAGACCTACCTGTCCATGGGACATTATGTCTCAGGCATGGCCGGGAGATTGTGGCCTTCTGACCTGGTCGCGGTCCCAAAGGTTTTATCCGCAGATGCCCTTGAGAAAAGGGCAGGTGAATTGAGGCAAAGGGGGATGAAGATCGTGTTTACAAACGGATGTTTTGATCTCCTGCATGCGGGCCATGTGGAGTATCTTCAGAAGGCCCGGTGCCTTGGTGACTGCCTGGTGGTGGGCCTGAATTCGGATGAATCCGTGAGGCGGCTGGGTAAGGCAGAAAACAGGCCTATCAACGATCAGGCATCAAGGGCATATGTGCTTTCAGGGTTGTCTGTCGTTGATCTGGTATGTATCTTTGATGAAGATACACCAATCAATCTTATTGAGGCCCTGCGTCCGGACGTCCTGGTACAGGGGGGGGACTGGAAGGTTGACGATATCGTTGGTGCGGATATTGTCCGGTCGAATGGAGGGCGGGTCCTTTCCATAGACCTCAAAGAGGGATATTCCACCACCGCTGTTATAGAGAAGATAAGGGGGGCTTATCCCTGATTTAAAAAGAGTTCTGATTGATCTTGCAGGCATGGTTTGATATAGGGCTGCATATGAATGAGGAATTTGAACGAAGACTCAAGGAATTGACCCGCAGCTCAACCCCTTTGACCTCTGAGATTGGTGATTATATCCTTGACTCAGGGGGAAAGCGTTTTCGCCCCATGCTGGTTACCTTCATAGGTGAGGCCATAGGCCTTTTGCCCGAGGATGTCATGCCCATTGCCTTTACAGTGGAACTTTTGCATACGGCCAGCCTTCTTCACGATGACGTGGTGGACGGAACAAAGATGAGACGTTCAAGGCCCACGGCAAACCAGGTCTTTGGTGATAAACAGGCCCTGCTTGCGGGTGATTATATCTTTGGCTCTGCCCTGGAACTTACGGGCAGGCTCGGTGATATGCGTGTGGTTTCCAGGATGATGCGGGTGGTCAGCCAGATGGCAGAGGGCGAGTTGAAGGAACTGGAATATGCAAGGGCCTTTCATGCCCGCAAGGATGTCTATGAGGACATCATCTATCTCAAGACCGCGACCCTGTTTGAATTCTGCACCTGTACACCTGGTATCCTTGCAGGTCTGGACGACAAACGTCTTGATGCGCTTGAAACCTATGGCCGGTCTGTAGGGATGTGTTTCCAGGTCGTGGACGATATTATCAACCTTGCACCCTTTGAAGGGGACAATAAGGATGCATACAATGATATTGCAGAGGGCAAATCCACCCTGCCTCTCATACGCCTGTTTGAGAAAAACCCGGGCATACTCCGGGAGGTCTCTGCCCTGAGTGATCCCATGGAAAAAAAGGACATGGTCATATCCCATATCACCCGGGACATCCTTGAAGATTGTGTGAATACAGCGCAATCGTATTGCGATGATGCGGTCTCCAGCCTTGAAACGGCCGGTTTGCTCACCGCAAGATTAAGGGATATACCCCATACCATCATGGCACAGATGGACGGACGTTTCTGATCATCTGACATGTTTATATGAAAAGAGGCGGGGGTCCAGGAGAACGGAGACTGGAGACTGGAGACTGGAGACTGAAGACCGGAGACTGGAGACCGGAGACCGGGAATGACTGTGGTGGTGTTCCTGCCTTTTTCATATAAAAATCACTTGACTTTAATGGATTGTTCATTTATGTGATTTTGGACCTAAGGAATATAAAGGAATTTTCCCATAACTGAATTTTTCTATCTCACACATTATTTTCGAAAGGAAAGCGTATGAATATTGCGGATCTGAAAAAACTCGGACCCAAGGATCTGCTTGAGACGGCGAATAACCTGAAGATTGATGGCTCTGCCACCATGACAAGGCAGGAGTTGCTCTTTGCCATCCTGCAGGCCCACGCCAAAAAAGAAGGGTATATCTCCGGCAATGGGGTTCTTGAGATCCTGCCTGACGGGTTTGGTTTTATGCGTTCGGCCGATTATAATTATCTGCCGGGACCGGATGATATATATGTGTCCCCTTCCCAGATACGGCGGTTCAATCTCAAGGTTGGTGACAGCATAAAGGGGCAGATCAGATCCCCAAAGGAGAGTGAGAGATATTTTGCCCTGCTGAAGATAGAAACCATCAATGATGAAAAATCCAGCGCCACCAAACACAGGGTGGCCTTTGGAGACCTGACCCCGCTTTATCCCCAGGATAAGTTTACACTGGAGACCACCACGGACAATCTTACGGGCAGGGCGCTTGATCTCCTCGCCCCCATTGGCAAGGGACAGCGCGGTATTATCGTGTCCCCGCCAAAGGCCGGTAAGACTATGATGCTGCAGAGTATAGCAAACAGCATTACCATTAATCACCCGGAAGTGACATTGATGGTGCTGCTTATAGATGAGAGACCGGAAGAGGTTACAGATATGAAAAGGTCGGTCAAGGGAGAGGTGGTGGCCTCCACCTTTGATGAGCCGGCCTCGAGGCACGTGCAGGTGGCCAGGATGGTGATGGAAAAGGCCAAGCGGCTCGTTGAGTACAAAAAGGATGTGGTGATACTCTTGGACTCGCTCACACGGCTGGCAAGGGCGCATAATACCATATGCCCTCCATCAGGCAAACTTTTGTCCGGCGGTGTTGACGCCAATGCCCTTCAAAAGCCGAAGCGATTTTTTGGAACGGCCAGGAATATCGAGGAGGGAGGAAGCATCACTATTATCTCCACGGCCCTGGTCGATACCGGATCACGCATGGACGAGGTCATATACGAGGAATTCAAGGGAACAGGGAACTCGGAGATCCACCTTGACCGGTCCATTATGGAGAAAAGGGTATTTCCGTCCATTGATGTCTCCAGGTCAGGGACAAGAAAAGAGGAGCTTTTGATTCCCTCTGATCAGCTGGATCGTATATGGATATTGCGGAAGCTTTTGAACCCGTTAAACCCTGTAGACAGTATTGAATTTTTGTTGGATAAACTAAGCAAGACAGATAATAATGCGGACTTCCTTGAGTCTATGAACAGATAAGGAGCAAAAATAATGAAAAAAGATATTCATCCGGAATATGTTGATACAACCGTTACCTGTGCATGCGGCAATACGTTCCAGACACGCTCTACAAAAAAGGACATACGTATAGAGGTGTGCAGTGCGTGTCATCCTTTTTATACGGGGCAGCAGCGCAACACATCTGTTGCCGGCAAGGCAGAACTCTTCCGTCGTAAGTATGGAAATTATCTTAAAAAAGGCGATAAGGCTTAATATCCTTCAGCGGTTATGCATGAAAAACTAAGGGAGATTGAGGAGAGGTATCAGGAGCTTTCCCATTTTCTCGCCGACCCCGGGATATTGAGTGATCCCTCCAGGTATGCCCGAATAGCCAAGGAACATGCCGATCTGGAGGTATATATTTCTCCCTTTGAAGATCTCAAGCGCATCGAAAAGGATGTAGAGGAACACCAAACCCTTTTGTCGGATACGGATAAGGAAATGAGGGACCTTGCAGCCGAGGAACTCGTTGAGCTTGAAGTCCAGGCAGGGAATCTCAAGGAAAGGCTCAAGGAGCTGTTTGTTCCGAGGGATCCCAATGATGAAAGGAACGTGGTCCTGGAGATACGGGCCGGTACCGGAGGTGAGGAGGCCGGTCTCTTTGCTGCCGATCTTTTTCGCATGTATTGCCGTTATGCCGAGGTCGGGCACTGGGGGGTTGAGATTATAAGCATGAACGAAACCGGTATCGGCGGGGTCAAAGAGGTGATTGCCATGGTTTCCGGCAAGGGCGCCTTTGCAAGGTTCAAATATGAAAGCGGGGTTCACCGTGTCCAGAGGGTGCCTGAAACAGAGGCCTCGGGGCGGATACATACCTCTGCTGTAACCGTTGCCGTGCTTCCGGAGGCCCAGGACGTGGAGGTTAGTATCGACCAGAAGGATTTGAGGATCGACACCTACCGGTCGAGTGGTGCAGGCGGTCAGCATGTAAACAAGACAGATTCCGCCATCCGTATTACGCATATCCCTACAGGGCTTGTTGTGACATGCCAGGATGAAAAGTCCCAGCACAAGAACAAGGCCAAGGCCCTCAATGTCCTCAAATCACGTCTGTTTCAACAGATGCAGGATGAAACGGACGCAAAGATGGTATCCAAAAGACGCTCACAGGTTGGGACCGGTGACCGCAGCGAGCGGATACGCACCTATAATTTTCCCCAGGGTCGTGTTACAGATCATCGCATAGGTCTTACCCTGCATAAATTGCCACAGATTCTGGATGGGGACCTGGACGATCTTATTGACGGGTTGCATGCCCACTTCAAGGCCCTGGCCCTCAGCTCCACAGAGGAATAGGAAATGGACTGGACCATCAGGTCCCTTCTTGCCTGGTCACAGGGCTTTCTCAATAAGAGGGGCTCTGAATCCCCCAGGCTTGATGCAGAGCTTCTTTTAGCCTTTAGCCTTTCAAAGAGACGTATCGATCTCTACCTGGACATGGATCGGCCCATGGATTCTGAAGAACTTGGGGCCTACCGCGTGCTGATCAAACGCAGGGCAGAGGGGGAACCGGTTGCCTATATTCGGGGGCAAAAGGGGTTTTACGGACACTCCTTTTTTGTGGACCCACATGTGCTCATCCCCCGGCCGGAGACAGAGATCCTGGTGGAAAGGGCCGTTGATCTGGCGCCAATGGATGGAAAGATCCTCGAGGTAGGAGTGGGAAGTGGGGCCGTGATTATCTCCATCCTCAAGGAAAGACAGGATCTTGCAGGCGTAGGTTCAGATATCTCTCTGGACGCCCTTCGGGTAACCCGGGACAATGCAAAGAAACATGGTGTGAAAGATCGGCTCATGCTCTTTATGAGTGATCTTGCAATGGCCCTCAATGCACAATTTGATCTTATTGTGATAAATCCGCCCTATGTGGCCTTAAGGGACAGGGCTATCATGGATAAGGGTGTCCGGGATTATGAACCAATGGATGCGCTTTTTGCGGGCAATGACGGCCTTGATATAATAAAAAGGGTGCTTATGGAGATGCCCTCATGCATGAAACCAGGGGCCAGATGTATTATGGAGGCAGGGTATAACCAGGCAGAAGAGATCGAGGGCCTTGTGAAGGATGGCCCGGAGGTCGCTATATCCTCGTGGGAGAGGGATCTTTCAGGCATGAAAAGGGCAGTAATTCTGGAGAAGATAAATGGATAGTTTTATTATAGAGGGAGGAAGCCCCCTGAACGGGCGGGTAGAGATATCCGGATCAAAGAACGCGGCCCTGCCGGTGCTGTGTTCTTCCATCCTTGCGCAGGGCATCTGCACCTATGCCAATATACCTGACCTGAGGGACATAAACACTGTTATGTCCCTTTTGAACACCATGGGGCTCGAGGTGCACCGAATGGACAATGGCCGGATCGAGGTGGATCCCTCAGGGCCTGTCTCATGTGATGCCCCTTATGAACTGGTCAAAAGCATGAGGGCGTCCATTTTGGTGCTTGGACCGCTCCTCGCCCGGTATAAAGAGGCCAGGGTCTCCCTTCCAGGCGGGTGTGCCATCGGGGTGAGACCCATTGACATGCATTTGAAGGCCCTTTCACGAATGGGTGCGGATATCACGCTTTCCCACGGATATGTGCATGCATCCACAAAGGGGCGGCTTAAGGGCACGCGGATCCTGTTTGACCGGGTGACTGTAGGGGGTACGGAAAACATCATGATGGCGGCCTGCCTTGCAGAGGGGACCACGGTCATTGAGGGCGCGGCAAGGGAGCCGGAGATTGTGGACCTGGCTGCAGCCCTTTCGAGCATGGGTGCGCAGATATCAGGGGCAGGGACAAGCACTGTAATTATCGATGGGGTTGAGGACCTCAGCGGCACCAGGCACACGGTTATCCCTGACCGCATAGAGGTCGGAACCTTTATTGCGGCAGCAGCCATCACCAAGGGATGTCTTGAGCTCAATGGTGTGTGTATGGGGCATATTGTCGCGGTGGTAGAAAAATTCAGGGAGATGGGGCTTGAGATAAAAGAGATTGGTCCGCACCGGATTATGGTGGATGCCTGCAATGGGCTGTCCCCTGTGGAGGTGTCAACCTCAGAATACCCGGGGTTCCCCACCGACATGCAGGCCCAGATCATGGCTGTTGCCGGTGTTGCATCGGGGGTGAGCACCATCAATGAAACGATCTTTGAAAACCGGTTCATGCATGTTCCTGAACTCATGCGCATGGGTGCGGAGCTTGATGAAAAAGGAAATACGGTCATTGTACGCGGTGTAAAGAGGTACGAAGGGGCCGGGGTTATGGCCACTGACCTGAGGGCATCCGCCAGCCTGGTCCTGGCCGGGCTTAATGCAAGCGGGACCACAGAGATACGCCGGATCTATCACCTTGACCGTGGCTACGAGATGTTTGATAATAAACTTGTACAGACAGGTGCACAGATAAAAAGAATCAGGGGCGGATTGTGATTAAAACCATATCAACAAATAAACCGGGATGGAAAGATACATTGAAGGGCGTCCTGGCCCGCGGCCGCAATACCCCGAAAGGAGTGGAAAAGACGGTAGGTTCCATTATCGAAGAGATAAGGACAAGGGGGGACACTGCCCTCTTTGAGTACGCCAGAAAGCTCGACCGTTTCGATCCTTTTGAAGAGGGTTTCATTATTGATTCCGGCGAGATAGACCGGGCCGCCCAGGGGGTTGACCCTGATCTCTATGCGGCGCTCAAGATCGCAGCCGAACGTATCGATGCCTTTCATCGTCACCAGGTCGAAGAATCGTGGATCAGCATGGATGAAAAAGGCGTTATCCTGGGACAGAAGATAACACCCATTGAATCTGTTGGCGTATATGTGCCTGGAGGTAAAAATGCCTTTCCATCCACTTTGCTTATGAATGTTATACCGGCAAAGATTGCAGGGGTGGAGCGGATCGAGGTGGCAAGCCCTACCCCTGATGGACAGGTGAACCCGGTATTGCTGGCGGCAGCAAAGATTGCCGGGGTAAAAAAGATATACCGCATGGGAGGTGCCCAGGCCATTGCAGCCCTGGCCTTTGGAACCGATATTGTGCCAGCAGTGGACAAGGTGGTCGGCCCGGGTAATATCTATGTGGCCAATGCAAAGAAGGCCCTCCTGGGGACCATTGGCATTGATTCTTTTGCCGGACCTTCAGAGATCCTTGTTATTGCAGACGACCGGGCAGATCCCAGGATGGTCGCCATGGACATGCTTTCCCAGGCAGAACATGACGAGGACGCCTGTGCCATTTTGGTGACTCCGCATAAGGAGCTGGCCACCCGTGTTTTGGATTTGCTTTCGGAGTTTATGGAGGGGCTTCCACGCAGGCAGATTATCCGGTCCTCCCTTGAACGGCATGGGGCATGTATCATTACCCGTGATCTCTCAGAGGCCATAGAGGTTTCAAACATGGTCGCCCCGGAACACCTTGAACTCATGGTACAGGACCCATATGCATATCTCGGTTGTATCCGGAATGCAGGGGCCATCTTTCTCGGCACCTGGGCCCCGGAGGCCATCGGGGATTACATGGCCGGCCCGAACCATACTTTGCCCACGGCATCTACCTCAAGGTTTTCATCCCCCCTGGGGGTGTATGATTTTGTCAAGCGTTCATCCATTATATCCTTTTCAGGGGAACTCATGGAGGCCCTGGGTGAGCCGGCGGCGCGTATAGCACGAGCAGAGAACCTGGAGGCCCATGCCAGATCTGTTGAAGAACGTCTTAAATAATCCTGTTATATCCCAGATAACAGATCTCCTTGACCAGGGTAGCTTTCTGGTGGGCGGATCTCTCAGGGACCTTCAAAAGGGGCTTGTCCCTGCGGATATCGACCTGGTGGTGTTTTCAAATGTCTGGAGGACAGCACAAAGGATTGCCCGCAGTTTCGGCGCAAGTGCATTCTGGATGGATGATGCCCGTGGCATGGCGCGTATCGCCCCGAAGGGGTCCAGCATAAAGATCGATTGCGCGGCGCCAAGGGGTCTGACAATCGATGAGGACCTCTCCAAAAGAGATATCACGATCAATGCCATGGCCTTTGACCTTGGAAAACAGACCCTTGTCGATCCCCTGGGGGGCATGAGAGACCTCGAGGAAGGAAGGATCCGGATCATCAGCGAAAACAGCCTGGTCGACGACCCTCTTCGCATATTGAGGTGCATGCGGTTTGCTCTGAGATTCGGGTTTTTCATAGACAGAAAATCCCAGGGGCTTCTCCGTTCTGCTGGCCCTTTGATATCAGAGGTCTCTGGCGAGCGCATAAGGCAGGAGATAATAGGGGCTTTGATGCTCCCTGACGGGGCCGATATTTTTTCGCTCATGGACAGCTATGGCCTTTTGACTATCCTTTTTCCTGATTATGTGGAAATGGACCAGGGCCGTCATCATAAATGGGGCCTGATCGAGCATGTGATCCGTTGTGCCCGTGAGGTTGAGGGGGTTTTGGCCCGGTCCGAGCAGTGGCTGCCCGGGGTCGGCGGATATTTCGCTGAACAGACAGAAAAAGGGGTCTCAAGGGGGGCACTCTTGAAGCTTGCCGCCTTTGTCCATGACATCGGCAAACCCTCTTCAAGGTCTGTGGATGATAAAGGTGATATACATTTTTACGGGCATGAAAAAACAGGCGCTGTGATTGCCGGGAGCATTATGCAGAAGCTTCGGTTTGCACAGGCATCGAGACGTGTTGTGACCGGGGTTACAGGGCAGCATATGCGGGTCTTGGGGCTCTGTGGGCAGGGCAGCATGATGACGACCTGCTCCATGTATCGTCTGATCAGGGATACACAGGGATATCTTCCCGAGGTCCTTTGTCTTAGCCTTGCAGATGTATATGCAACCGGAACGGGTGTTGACCAGGTTGAAAGGGCGGTTTCAAAGATATGGCGATACTATACAGAGACCTTTTGTGCCCAGGCCAGAGATCCTCTTGTGAGCGGCAGAGACCTCATCGATTGTCTCGGTATGGAGCCCGGGCCTAAACTGGGGCGCTGCCTCAAGATGGTGGAAGAAAAAAGGGCCCAGGGCCTGCTGCATTCAAGGGCCGATGCACTGGCCTTTATCCGCCAACAAGAGACAGACCCATCTTGAGGCAAATGGTCAGGGATGCAAGGGCCATGAGCACATTGAGCACAGGTATACTCACCCAGTGAGAGGTCCATGCGCCGAGCCCTGCCGCAATGATCCCGCATGGCACGGCAAATAAAAGGATATCCCAGGATACCATCCCGGAGATGGAATATACGGCCGTGGCAATGGAACTGTTGATCAGGATAAACAGGGATGAGGTGGTGATGCTCGAGCGCAGATTAAACCCGAAGGCCTTGGATAAAAGGGGCACGAGGAGAACGCCTCCACCGATGCCAAAGCAGGCAGCAGTTGTTCCAATAACAAAGCCGCACACGCCGAGCACGACAGGGGTGGGTCTCAGCTTGATGTCTATGGACCGCATGGCATAGGGAAGGAAGACCAGCGGAATAAAGAACAGGGTAAGGGGTTTGGCCGGAATCATCAATGCAATCTTCGGCCCTGCAAGGGCCCCAAAAATGCTGCCCACAAGGATAAATACAAGGCTATTCAATAAGGGATGCGCCTTTTTGCGATGCGTTATAAAGGAGCTGAGTCCGGCAAACAGGGTAAACCCCGCAGATGTGGCGATTGCGGCATGTATCCCGTGACCGGAAAACATGGTCATTGTCATGGGTACAAAGAAAAGCCCTCCTCCAATACCCAGAAGACCGGCACTGAACCCTGAAAGAAGCCCGGTGATTGCAGCAGGAAAAAGCATACCCTTTCTTAACCCAAAACCGGAACAATGAAAACCCCGGAAAGATGCGTTAATCTCTCTTAGGGTTTAATTCCCCGCAGCTTGCTGCGAAAGGCCTATTCCCCTTAGGAGGCCGTGAACGGCTTGAAATTAGAAATTAGAAATTAGAAATTGGGGAGACAGGAAACGAGTTTACGAGCTGGATGTGTACAAACTGGCAGAAGCGTTATCAGATATGGTCTGGCACGATTTTGATAAAGGGAACAAAAAGGTTCAGAACACTGTGGGCTATCAGATAATACGATCTTCCGACAGCATAGCCGCAAATATAGCGGAAGGCTATGGTCGGTATACTCCCG
>JAYEKR010000197.1:0-12348 GCA_034661115.1 Thermodesulfobacteriota bacterium
ACCGGGCGTCAAGTTCAAGGATGCAGACCTGATCGGCGTACCATGGCGGATCACCATCGGCAAAAAAGGGCTCAAAGATGGTATGGTCGAGATAAAAGAAAGGGCAGGAGGCATGGTTGAAAAAATCCCAGTGCGGGATATTGTGGCGTATTGCTGCTCTGTTATAGGCTGATGGATACCGGGAACGCTATGAATGGATGCAGTTATCTGCAGGGATTGGCCGGAGATATGGATTGACCGTTCGAATCAATGATGTCCTTGAGGGGATCTCAGACTTTATACCGGATGCCGACAAAAAGATTATTGAGAAGGCCTATGTTTTTTCAGCCAGGGTTCACCAGGGCCAGACGCGTCTGAGTGGAGAACCCTATCTCAACCATCCCCTCGAGGTTGCCTGGATCGCTGTACAGATGCACCTGGACGTGGTCTCGGTGGTCGCGGCCCTGCTTCACGATACCATTGAGGACAGTCTTACCACACAGGAGGATATCCGCGCCGAATTTGGCGAAGAGGTGTCCATGGTGGTGGCAGGTCTTACCAATATAAGCAAGATAAATTTCCGGTCCAGGGAGGAACAACAGGCCGAGAATTTCAGGAAGATGATCCTTGCCATGAGCAAGGATCTCAGGATTCTCATGGTCAAACTGGCCGACCGGCTCCACAATATGCGTACCCTTGAATACCAGAAATCCGCCTCGCAGATACGCATTGCAAGAGAGACTTTAGACATATACGCCCCCCTTGCCGCAAGGCTGGGGATACACCGGGTCCAGCTTGAACTCGAGGAGCTGAGCCTGAAATACCTGGACCCTGAAGGTTATGAGAAACTGAAGACCCGCCTTGACACAATCAGAACAGAAAGACAGCCCTACCTCCACGATATTATGGAGCAGATTGAGGTAAAACTCTCAAAGTCCGGCATCCAGGCAGAGACCCATGGACGTATAAAACATATCTACAGCGTGTATCAGAAGCTCAAGCACCAGGACATTCCCTTTGAAGAGATCTATGATGTGCTCGGGGTGAGGATTGTCATTGATTCGGTTGCCCAGTGCTATGAGACCATGGGGATTATCCATTCCATGTGGAAACCAATCCCCTTCAGGATCAAGGATTTTATCGCCATGCCCAAGGAGAATATGTATCAGTCACTTCATACCACCGTGTTCGGTCCGGAGGGCGAAAGGATAGAGATACAGATAAGGACAAGGGAGATGGACTATGTGGCCGATGAAGGGATTGCAGCTCATTGGAGATACAAGGACGGGACACCCATAAGCGAACGTGACGGGAACCAGCTTTTATGGCTCCGGCAGTTGCTGGAGTGGCAGCAGGAGGTCAAGGATCCCAGAGAGTTTTTGCAGAGTGTCAAGATGGATATGTACCCGGAGGAGGTGTATGTCTTTACCCCTAACGGGGATGTAAAACGGTTTCCTGTGGGGGCAACCCCCCTTGATTTTGCGTATAGTATACATACGCAGATAGGTAACCAGTGCACTGGAGCAAAGGTCAAGGGCAAGATCGTTCCGTTGAAATACCGGCTCAAAAGTGGGGATGTCGTGGAGATAATGCGGTCATCAAAGCAGCATCCCCACAAGGACTGGCTCAGGATTGTAAAGACATCCCGTTCAAAGACCAAGATACGTTCGTGGCTCAGGGCGCAGGAGAGAGAGCAGAGCATTGATCTTGGAAGGGAAATTATAGAAAAACGGATTAAATCTCTGCATATAAAAAATAAAACGGATTTAACCGAGCTTGCCAAGGGGTTCTCCTTCAAGACTTCGGAAGACCTTTTTGCCGCGGTTGGATTCGGAAAGATTTCATCGAACCAGATAATGAACTATTTGCTTCCCGAAGAACACAAAGCCCCCACTAAGCCTTCTACCAGAAAAAAGAAAACCGAGGCTGGAGGCATTACCGTAAACGGGATCGATGACCTGATGGTACGGTTTGCAAAATGCTGCCGGCCGATTCCAGGTGATGCTATTATTGGTTTTATCACCCGGGGGCGGGGGATTACGGTACACCGCAAAGATTGCCCAGCTATCTCGGATACCGACGAACAGAGGCTGGTCCATGTAGAGTGGGAAAAAGATTCCCAGAATGAGCATGAGATCGGGTTTCGCGTGCTCTGCAGGGACAAGCCGGGGATGCTCGGGTCTTTGACCGCAGTCATCGGTGCACGCAATATCAATATTACACAGATGAAGGCAATCTCCATTTCAGGAGGGACCTCGACATGCATGTTCCACGTCTTAGTGAAAAGCCTTGACGAGCTTCAGGTCCTCTTTTCAGACCTGATGGGTTTAAAGGGGGTTGACCAGGTAGAAAGACACAATGCCTGATGGTTTCGCAAAAAAAACAGCAACCACCTTTTTAGTCATTCCCGCCTGCTAAGTGCGTCGCACGCAGACGAAAGCGGGATGCCAGTAAACTCAACAAAACCTGAACAATTGTTATATTAATTGTTCATGGAATGATTGAGCGTAAAAAAAGCAATTTAATTTCACGACATGAAGGCTTGCGATATGGAAAAACCGTATATGGAATCAACAAGCTCTCGTGAACGGTTACATATTTTTTTTATGCAACGTGTTTTTTGGCCATTCCAGATCGTATGCATTGTGTGCATACCTTCATTTTCTTCACACCCTGAGGTGTCTCAACACGTATATTTTGAAGGTTTGGATACCATACCCTCTTTGTTTTGTTATGGGCATGAGACACATTATTGCCCACCTGTGGACCTTTTCCGCAGATATCACATTTTTTTGACATATCTCTCTCTTTCCTTGTTTTATAGGATTGGTGCCGAAGCCGGGATTTGAACCCGGACGGGCGTTACCCACCACCCCCTCAAGATGGCGTGTCTACCAAATTCCACCACTTCGGCATAACTTGAGGTTTCTCATATCAAGGGGCATGACGGGTGTCAATAAATATTTAATCCACAGATTACAAGGATTGGCACAGGACAGGGGAAAGACCGTACCGCTGAAATACTGGAAAGCCGGAGACCGAAAAGCCGTCACCCCCGCCTGTCTGCGTGCGACGCACTTAGCAGGCGGGAATATGACATCATTGAAGCATGGAGCGTATCAGTACAGGTCAAATTTTACGAGTCTTCCGTCTAATGGGCCGTTTTTCAGGGGTTTTTTCCATGAGGGTCTCAGGCCTACGGATTTGATGAGTTCCCGGTTTCCAAAGAAGATATATGCCTGAGAGCCTGAGCAGTGCTGTTTGAGAAAGTCTCCCAGGTCTTTTATCAGGGCCTTTGTGTCGTCTGCATTGCCCATGCGTTTTCCATAGGGTGGGTTGCAGACGATCGTATGGTTGTTCAGCCCGGATATATCTTTGAATCTTGTTTTTTTCAGACCGATGGAAATTGCACCCGGAATGGCCTCAAGGTTTGATCTTGCGGCATGTATGGCCTCTCCAGACAGGTCGCTTCCATTGATAAGCCCCTTTTCAAGTCCTCTGATCTCTTTGTCTGCCTTTGCCCTGGTTGCCTTCCAGAGTTCCTGGTCAAAGTCAGGCAAAAAGAAAAGCCCGTATTTTTTACGGAAGAGCCCTGAAGGGATCTGACAATAATGCATGGCTGCCTCTGCTAAAAGGGTGCCGGACCCGCACATGGGGTCATAAAGGGGATGGGACCCGTCCCATTCGCTCATTTGGATAATGGCGGCTGCAAGTGTTTCCTGCATGGGGGCTTTTATGGATATTTTGCGGTAGCCCCTTCTGTGCAGTGACCCGCCGGAGGTGTCGAGATAGATGGTTGCATGGTTGTTATCCAGGTGGAGGTGAAAGCAGACATCCGGATCAATCCGTTCCACATTGGGCCTTTTATCGTATTTTTGCATGAAGGTGTCTGCGATTGCATCCTTGATGAGTAATGCCGCATACTGGGAGTGTGTGATATTGCTGCGTGATACATTTGCAGAGATCCTGAAGGTGTCTTCGATCCCGAGCAGGTCGGTCCAGGGGATATTCATGGCGGTTTTGTAGAGGTAGTTTGAGCTGTGGCAGTCAAAGTCCATCAGCGGCGCCAGTATCCTGGTCAGCAGGCGGGACAGGTAGTTGATCCGGTATAATGCAGAGGGTTCGGCTGAAAAATAAATCCCCCTGAACCCTGTTTTTATATCCGTGGCGCCAAGGGTTTCAAGCTCCTGCGTGCCCAGCTCCTCCATCCCTTCTGCAATCAGGGCAAAATAACGGTTTGATTTTTCATAATTGAAGGTCATGGCTTTGATCCAGAACAAAGGATATCCACGGTTGAAAGTCAACTACTATTGTTAAAAACCTGGTAATCAGGCCTGCGGGTTTGCCAGGCGGGCCTGGACGAAGTGGCCACAGAAACCTTTTAAAAAAAGGTAACCATTCACGGAACGTTGAAATTGGAACATTGGCCTTTATGCTTTTGTACTGTTGACGAACGCATTCAATTTTGGCCCTAGTTTTTCAACTATTGCTTTGTATTCCGTTCTCCCCAATTTCTAATTTCCAATTTCCAATTTCAAGCCGTGAGCGGCTGCTCATGCAGGTTTATGAGAAAAACAGGCGTATTATATAATCAATGCCCCTGTTGACCCTATATCCACTTTGACGTAACAAAGGCAGGTGAAGCAGGAAAGGATAATAGTATGGCATTGATTACCCTTAAGGATATAAGCATGGCCTTTGGCGGGCCTGTGCTGCTTGACAAGGCGGGGTTCACGATTGAGCCCGGCGAGAGGATTTGCCTTGTCGGTCGAAATGGCTGCGGCAAGTCCACCTTGCTGAATCTGATTCATGGCGGTCTGCAGTGTGACAGTGGCACAATCACCAGGGAACAGGGTGTAAGCTCTGCATTGTTGCCCCAGGAGGTGCCCATGGATATAAAGGGCAGGGTTTATGATGTAGTGGCCTCGGGGCAGCCGCGACATGCCGCCCTGCTCAGTGAGTATCAAAGGCTGAGCCTTGCGCTGGCAGAAGACTATGATGATGCCTGTCTTGAAAAACTCAATCACACCCAGCATGCACTGGAGGTCTCCGGTGCCTGGGCTTTGTACCAGCAGGTACACTCGGTCATTACGCGCATGGGGCTTGACGGGCAGGCCGAATGCAGTGTGCTCTCGGCTGGTGTCAGGCGTCGCGTTTACCTGGCGCGGGCCATCTTGAGCGGTCCGGAGATCCTTTTGCTGGACGAGCCTACCAACCACCTGGATATCGATACCATTGTCTGGATGGAGGAGTTTCTGCTGCGTTTTGGCAAGACCATGCTTTTTGTCTCTCATGACCGGGCCTTTATCCACAGGATTGCAACGCGTATCGTGGAGCTTGACCGTGGCAGGCTAACCTCTTTTGCCGGAGATTATACCCGGTTCCTGGACTATAAGCGGAATTTGCTCGAAAACGAGGAGAGACAGAACGCTGAATTCGACAAAAAACGCAAAAAAGAGGAGGTCTGGATCCGTCAGGGTGTAAAGGCGCGGCGTACCCGCAACGAGGGCCGCGTGCGTGCATTGATGGAGATGCGTGCCGAGGTTCAGAACCGCCGTGGTCGCACAGGCAGTCTCAATGCCCGGCTGATCGAGGCACAACGTTCCGGCAGGCTGGTTATCAATGCCATAGATATCAGTTTTGCCTATGGTGACCAGGAGATTGTTGATGGCCTTTCCACCACCATTATGCGTGGCGACAAGGTGGGTATCATCGGGCCCAACGGTTGCGGCAAAACCACGCTTCTACGTCTCCTTCTCGGAGAGATCACTCCGGTCACAGGCAGTGTGCGGCAGGGTACTCGCCTTGAAATCGCATATTTTGATCAGCTGCGGGCCCAACTCGATGAGACAAAGACCGTTAAAGAGAACGTGGTTGACCACGGCGATATGGTCTTTGCGAACCAAAAACCCAGGCATATTATCGGCTACCTGAAAGATTTTCTGTTTTCTCCGGACCAGGCCGCATCCCCGGTCAGGAGCCTTTCCGGCGGCGAGCGAAACCGGCTGCTCCTGGCCAGGATGTTTGCCAGGCCGTCCAATGTGCTGGTTTTGGACGAGCCCACCAATGACTTGGATGCCGATACACTGGATCTGCTGGAGGCCCGGCTGATCGAGTATGCGGGTACAGTACTCATGGTGAGCCATGACCGTGCCTTTTTAAACAATGTGGTTACCTCCATACTGGCCTTTGAAGGCGGGGTAGGGGTGCGTGAATATGTGGGTGGTTATGACGACTGGCTGCGCCAGCGTTCTGAAAAACCCAAGCCCGAACCCCGGCCGAAAAAAAGCAAACCCCGGAATAATGCGAAAATGGTGCGCAAACTCACATTCAGACAAAAGCGCGAGTTTGATGAGCTGCCGGGGACGATCGAAAGGCTTGAAAGACAAAGACGTGAGCTTTTTGATGCACTTAGCGATCCTGAACTTTACCGGTCATCCGGTACAAAGGTGTCCGGGATGCAGAAACAACTGGATGACCTGGACCAGGAGATTTCAGATGCCTATGCCAGGTGGGAACAATTGGATGAGCTGACGGACGAGGCCGATTCTTAAAAGACAGCAATTTAAAATACCATTTTTTTGTTATTCCCGCCTGTCTGCGTGCGACGCACAGGCAGGCCTGCTGCAGGTAGGCGAAAGCGGGGATCCAGACGAACAGCTGATTAGAGGAGCATAATATGGCGAAGACAAAAAAATATTACGCCGTGGCCAGGGGACACAGGCCCGGCATCTATACGGCCTGGTTTGGGCCGGACGGCGCCGAGATGCAGATTCGCGGGTTTTCCGGTGCCAGGTACAAGGGATTTGCCTCACAGGAAGAGGCACGGGAGTGGATCAAGAATCCGACTATAACCAGGACCAGGAGCGGGGTCAGGAGCGGGACTAAGACCGGGGACGCAACAGTTTGTTACAATCACAGTTCCAGATCCAAACCCGTGGCATCCACTGTGCCGTCAGATACCGTGGTCATATATACGGACGGCAGCTGTCGCGGCAATCCCGGGCCAGGGGGATACGGCGCGGTTATAATGGACAAGGGCAACAGATCCGAGATTTCTGAAGGCTACCGGCTGACCACAAATAACCGCATGGAGATGCTGGCCTGCATCAAGGCGCTCAAGGCATTGAAGACGCCTTCAGATATAATCCTGCACAGCGATTCGCGCTATGTGGTAAACGGCATTGTCAAGGGATGGGCAAAAAAATGGCGTGCAAAGGGATGGATGCGTAATAAAAATGATGCTGCGGAAAATGCGGATATGTGGGAACAACTCCTGGATGCGTGTGAAAGACATCGCGTGGAGTTTGTGTGGGTAAAGGGCCATGCCGGGCACGACCTGAACGAGCGCTGTGACGAACTGGCCACCTCTGCCGCAGACATGACAGATCTCAAAGAGGATTATGCCTATGCCCGGGGCCGTACCAGAAAAGGCCAGGTCTCAGCCACCGACATTTTTAAATAAATTCGATTGAGTTGTTGTTTTTTTGACAAAGGAAGAGAAAAAGGCTTCACTGCAGGGACCCAGGGAACGCAGAGAAATACGTACTTCACAAAACCAAGTATGCTTTAGTGTGATCATCTATAGTTATATGGCACAGCACAAAAGGGCACTTGGATTTTGCAGTGACAGGAAAGGACAATGCGGTTAAAAGGGTTGTTGATGGAGGGGGCATGAAAAAACGAATACCAAATATCTGTGTTCTCCTGGTGATTGCGGCATCCGGTATATATTACTACTCCTTTGATGACGATATAAATGACAATACCCTGAGCCTGTCCGGGAATATCGAGGTTACGGATGTGAGGCTGGGTTTCAATATCCCGGGTATGCTTGAATCACGCCTGGTGGAAGAGGGAGACCATGTTGACAAAGGCCAGCTCATAGCACGGCTTGAAGACTCTGATCAAAGACTTGCCCTCAGGCAGGCCCAGGCCAATCTGGAGTATGCCGGTTCAGTGCTGAAAGATCTGGAGGCCGGTAGCCGCGACCAGGAGATTGCCGGTTCACGCTCTGAGCTGAACCGGGCCAAAGCCGGCCTGGGAACTGCCCGGGTACAGTTCCAACAGGCCAGATCAGACAGGGACAGGTTTAAGGGATTATACGACCAGGGAAGCATCTCTCTGCGTGAATATGAGGTGTATAATACACAATATAAGATAGCCCTCAATGCCCGCAAACAGGCCCAGTCCAGCCTGGAGACGGCCAGGCAGCATGTAAGCCTTGTCGAGGAAGGGGTGCGGCCCGAAAGACTTGACCAGGCCCGCTCCAGGTTGAAGATTGCCCGGGAAGGCCTGCGGCAGGCAGAACTGCACCTGGAATATACCCGGTTATATTTTCCCTCAGACGGGGTGGTCTTGAGCACCTCAGCCCATCCCGGTGAATATCTCATCCCGGGGTCTCCTGTAATAACAGCCGCTGACCTGAGCAGGCCGTGGCTGCGTGCATACGTGAATGAAACTGACCTTGGCAGGATAAAGCTCAACCAGCCAGCCGAGGTAATGACCGATACCTACCCGGACAAGACCTATACGGGCAGGATCAGTTTTATCAGTTCAGAGGCGGAATTTACCCCCAAGTCCGTGCAGACACACCGGGAGCGGGTCAAACTCATGTATCGTATAAAGATCATGCTTGAGAATCCCAAAGGAGAGCTCAAACCAGGAATGCCGGCAGATGCCCTGATCAAGTTCCAGGGATAGCCGGAGGTCTGTATGGAGCCTGCAATCTTTGCCAATGGCCTTAGCAAGCAGTTTGAAGACCTCACAGCAGTAGATAATATAGACCTCCACATTGAGCCGGGCGAGATCTTCGGGCTTGTCGGGCCTGATGGTGCAGGCAAGACCACGTGCCTGCGCATGCTGAGCACCATCATGGAGCCCACGAGCGGTGTTGCTGCAATCGCTGGTTTTGATACCCAAACCCAGGCCTCAAAGGTAAAGGCAAATCTGGCCTATATGAGCCAGCGCTTCGGCCTCTATACCGACCTCACGGTGTGGGAAAACGTCAGTTTTTATGCCGACATGTATGGGGTTCCCGGAAAAGGCAGAAAACACCGCATCGAGGAACTGCTGGAGATGGGCTATATGCTGCCGTTTAAAAAACGCAGGGCAGGCGACCTTTCAGGCGGCATGAAACAAAAACTTCAACTGATCTGCGCCCTGGTTCACACACCAAAGGTCCTGCTTCTGGATGAACCCACCAACGGGGTCGACCCGGTCAGCCGCAGGGATTTTTGGCAAATCCTCTACAAACTCCTCAAGCAGGATGTCGCCATACTTGTGAGTACAGCATACCTCGATGAGGCAGAGAGGTGCAACAGGGTAGGGCTGCTCAACCGGGGCAGCTTGCTGGCAGTGGGGACCCCTTCAGAGGTAAAGGGACTCATGGATGGCTCGATCCTCAGTATCCGCAGCAACCGGGCCAGGGATATAAGGACATTATTGGAAGAAAAGCTGGATTGCACAGGTGTATCCATATCCGGAGATGCCGTGCGTATTGTCTCGGACAATGTTGATGCAATCAGGGAGCAGGCACGGGACATACTTAAAGAAAAAGGCATTGCCTGTGAAAAAATCCAGATCCAGGAGCCCACCCTTGAAGACGTCTTTGTCCATGTGATTGAAAAAAGCGGCACAAAAGAGAAACGCTCACAAGCAGCAATCCAGGTAAAGGCGCCGGTTATTCGGGGGCCCGGCATAAGCCATGATATGGAAAATGCAGTGGAGGCCCATGATTTAAGCAGGAGATTCGGGTCGTTCTGTGCCGTGAACAGGGTGAATTTTCATGTGCCCAAAGGGGAGATATTCGGTTTTTTAGGCCCGAACGGGGCGGGCAAAAGCACGGTCATCCGCATGCTCTGCGGGGTATTGGCGCCCAGTAGTGGCACCGGCACAGTGCTCGGCCTTGATATAAAGAAACAGCCAGAGCAGATCAAGGCCCACATCGGCTATATGAGCCAGAAGTTTTCACTCTATGAAGACCTTACCGTGGAGGAGAATATCGATTTTTATGGCGGCATATACTCCCTTACCGGTTCTCTGCTGGAAAAAAGAAAGGCATGGGCCATTGATATGGCAGGGCTGGAAGGTCACAGGCAGGACCTTACCGCAACCCTCAGTGCGGGCTGGAAACAGGGGCTGGCAATGGCATGCTCTATCCTTCACGAGCCTCCGATCATCTTTCTCGATGAGCCCACAAGCGGGGTCGACCCTGTTTCCAGGCGCCGGTTCTGGGCTCTTATCTACAGCATGGCCGAAAAAAGGGTCACAGTATTTGTCACCACGCACTACATGGAAGAGGCTGAATACTGTGATCGTCTCGCCCTGATCTATGGTGGCGCAATCATTGCCATGGGGACCCCTTCCGAACTCAAGGCCTCTGTGATGAAAGATGCGATTCTCGACATTGCCTGCCCTCATCCACAGGATCTCATGGAAGACATTGCGTCATTGCCCCATGTCCGGGAGGCGGCCCTGTTCGGGGCCGGGATCCATGCCGTGGTGGACGATGTCAAGGGTGCGACACAGGCGATAAGGCGTGAACTGGAAGGCCGCAATGTCGAGATCCACAGGGTGGAACAGGTCTTGCCCGGCATGGAAGACGTGTTTGTATCGTTGATCGAGCAAAGGCAGAAAAAACCCGAAGGAGAGCAAAACAAGTGAACCTGAGGCGCCTGGGAGCTGTTGCACGAAAGGAATGGATCCATTATCTGCGGGACTGGAGAAGCCTCTTTTTGACCATTGCCATTCCCATGGTGCTGATCCTTTTGTTTGGTTATGCCTTGAACATGGACCTGAAAAACGTCCCTGCGGTTGTATGGGACCAGTCGTGCTCGCCCCAGAGCAGGGCATTGCTGAAACTCTTTGATGGCTCGGAGTATTTTTCCATAGATGCATACTATGACAATTACCAGGATATCGTCTCAGACCTTGACAGCGGCCGAACCATGATTGCCCTGGTCATCCCCAGTGGATTTGCAAAAGCAATCCAGGGCAGCGAACCCGTGAAGATCCAGGCCATTGCCGACGGGACTGATGCCAACACTGCCAGACTTGCCATGGGCTATGCAGAGGGCATTAGTCTCATATATTCACAGGAGATAAAGGCTCAGAAGATTCGACTCATGACCGGCAGGACAATGTCCCTGCCGGTGGAGCTGGTGCCGCGGGTATGGTATAACCCTGATCTGCGCAGTACAAATGTCATCATCCCCGGCATCCTTGCCATGGTGATGATGATCATTGCCGCCATGATGACGAGTGTAACCGTTGCAAAGGAGTGGGAAACAGGGACCATGGAACAGCTCATCAGCACCCCGGTGCGGGTCCCGGAGATTGTTCTGGGCAAGGTTATACCCTATTTTGTCATTGGCATGCTCGATGTTGCAATAGCCATCGGCCTTGGGCGGTGGCTGTTCCACGTGCCTTTGAGGGGATCTCTTTTGCTTGTCTTTGCCATGGCAGCCCTGTTTCTTGTCGGTGCGCTTTTTTTCGGGCTCATGATCAGCATTGTCATGAAAAAGCAGGTCCTGGCAAACCAGATTGCCATTATGGGCGGGTTTTTGCCGACAATAATCCTCAGCGGTTTTGTATTTCCCATCAGCAGTATGCCTCTGGCCATTCAGTGCATCACCTTCATTGTCCCTGCCAGGTATTTCATTGCGCTGCTTCGCGGTATCTATCTCAAGGGAACAGGCCTGGAGGTCTTATGGATTGATGCCCTGCTGCTTGGGGTGTATGCGGGGCTCATGGTCTTTCTTGCGCACAAGCGTCTGAAACTTAAACTGGAGTAGGGATGTTAGAACGTATAAAACGCATGTTCATAAAAGAGTTTTTGCAGTTGTTTCGGGATGTGCGCATGAGGATCGTGATCTTTGGTGTGCCTCTTATCCAGCTGGTAATAATGGCCTTTGCCATGACCATGGATGTAACGGATATAAAGACAGCCGTGATCGATCAGGACAATACGACAACCTCCCGGGAGCTTGTCGAGAGATTCACTGCCGGAGGATATTTTAAGGTAGTTGAACACTCAAGCAGTCCCTCAGGTATAAACCGGCTGCTCGACACCGGCCAGGTGCAGGCCATCATACGGATATTACCTGGTTTTGAGCAGGATATCAGGTCAGGGGGCTCAGCAGGGGTGCAGTTGATCTCAGACGGCTCGGACAGCAACACCGCATCGATCATCATGTGGTATGCATCCCGGATCATGGCGCATTACAGTCAGGCAATGGTCCGGCAAAGGATAGAATCCCTTGTCGGTGGGGTTTCTCTTGTCTCTATCGAGGTTGAGTCACGGGCATGGTATAATCCGAATCTCGAAAGCAAGGGTTATTATGTGCCGGGCCTTATTGCCGTAATGCT